>CAYLUU010000008.1:13430-39223 GCA_964386925.1 uncultured Sarcina sp.
GCTGGTGCTGGGATTCATCCTGATGTATCTGGGACTGTGATGAAACGGTACAGTTTTTTGCGTTTATTTAGATCCTGAAAGATGGGGCAATGAATTTATGACAGATACAGTAAATTCCAGTCTGCCGCCGAGTCTGGAGGCAGAGCTGTTCGAGATGGCAGAGGAGAGAATCCGGGAACTGCCGAAAACGTTGGAACAGGAAGTGGATGGCCGGGCGGCAGATTATTTTGCCTGCGGAGCAGGGATGCTGGAGCAGTTCCTGGAGGAATATCATTTCGCCTCCGGCGGCGGTCTGGAGACGGCCGGTCTGGAGGAGCTGCAGGAGCACAATCATGCGCTCTATGCAGATATTCTGCCGGAGCATTATGGTGAAAGCTATGCGAATCCGGTGTATTGCACGAAGAAGTTCGGCGAAGAGTACGGGCCTCTTGCGGCGGCACTGATGTATGAGCTGCGGAGCATGATCCCGTTCCTGTACGAGGGACGCCAGGAAGAGATTCGGATTCGTCTGGAACTGTTCCTGGAAGTGTATACGGCGTTTTCTGTCGAGTACGCGCAGTACCGGGCGCTGGAAGATGCCGGGGAGAAGCCCGAGGAGCAGGGCGTTACCGGAATTCCGGCAGTGAAGAGTCTTCGGAAGATTCTGTATGGATATGTCAGCGATTACCTGGAGCAGGAAACGGCTCTGAACATTCAAAGAAAGCTCGTGGGAGAGACGGGAGGTCACGCTGAGGAACCGGATTACGCACTGGAGCTGATGAAGGAACGGGATCTGTCGGATCCGCGCTACCTGTATTATTTCGGCGAGTATATTACGGAGAATGAGCTGCAGACACACCGGCACCTGCAGGAGCTGCCGGAGGAGAAGCTATCGAAGATGGCGGACACCTGGACAGAAGGATACCGCATCGGGTTCGAGAACACGGGCAAGGATCTGTCCTCGAAGCGTTCTGTGTCACTCATCTGGCAGCTGGGCTTTGAACGGATGATCCTGCGTGCTGTCCATAATTTTGAGGCACTTGGCAAGGAATGCGTATGCTACCGGGAAACGGAGAGCTTGTTCGGACTGCACGCTGCAGAGCCTGCAGGCTACCATGGAAGCGACGCCAATCCGCAGTATCGCTATGATCACCGGGAGGATTTGTCTCTGATTCTGGATGATGCACTGGCGAATCGGATGGCGGAGGCGCTGGCAGCAGGGTACAAAGCCTGGCATGAGGATACCATCCTGTATGCCGGTCCTGCCGTGATGGAGGTGTTCGGCGAGGCCCCCTTTGCGCCGGTTTCCGGCAAGGGGAAGCCTTCCTACGATCCGCACCAGCAGCGCCTGATTGCTAAATACCGCCAGACGGCCAGCCGGTATTATAATGAAGCGGTCATCGGCAGCAACCGGAGCTTCACCATCATATCATTCCCTCTGCCGTCGATTGCAGAGGGGAATCCGAAGGGCGCATCCTATGAGGAGATCTTTGATGCTGTTCTGGAGATCAACACACTGGATTACATGACCTATCAGCGGATTCAGGGAACATTAATTGATGCGCTGAATCAGGCGGATCGACTGCATGTCACCGGCAGGAGGGGCAATCAGACGGATCTTATCGTGAATCTGTGGAAGCTCGCAGATGCGGAGCATGAGGCGATCTTCGAGAACTGCGTGGCGGATGTGAACATTCCGGTGGGAGAGGTCTTCACCTCGCCGGTACTGGAAGGGACGAATGGTGTTCTGCAGGTGTCACAGGTATATCTGGAGGGCGTCGGCTTTAAGGATCTGTCGCTGACCTTTACGGATGGGTGCGTGACGGATTACTCCTGCGGCAACTACGAGGGAGAATCAGATGCCCGGGAGAAGGGCAGGGCGCTCATTGAGGAGAATATCCTGTTCCATCATGAGACGCTGCCGATGGGAGAATGCGCGATCGGCACCAACACAACGGCCTATGCAGCAGGGATCAAATACGGGATAACGGACCGGCTGCCGATTCTGATTGCAGAGAAGACCGGACCTCATTTTGCAGTGGGGGATACCTGCTACAGCGATGAGGAGGACAACATCAGCTATAACCCGGACGGAAAGCGCATTGTGGCAAGGGAGAACTCCTTCTCACGGCTGCGGAAGAGCGATCCGGAGAAAGCATATTTTGGCTGTCACACGGACATCACCATTCCGTTCGCAGAACTTGGACGGATTGAGGCGATTCACACAGATGGCAGCAGCGTGACCCTGTTGGAGAACGGAAGATTCGTTCTGCCGGGGACAGAGGAGCTGAACGCTCCGCTGGAGCATTGTTGAGGATAGGGAGTATTCACAGACAGGAGGCAGCTATGGCAACGGTAGGCATTGTAATGGGATCCGATTCCGATATGAGCGTCATGAGTAAGGCGGCAGAGGTGCTGGATCAGTTCGGGATCAGCTACGAGATGCATATCATCTCGGCACATCGTGAACCGGATGTGTTCTTTGCATGGGCGAAGGGCGCAGAAGAGCGCGGCATTAAGGTAATCATTGCGGGCGCCGGCATGGCAGCACATCTGCCGGGAATGTGCGCAGCACTGTTCCCGATGCCGGTCATCGGCATCCCGATGCACACGACATCTCTTGGAGGAAGAGATTCCCTGTACAGCATTGTACAGATGCCGAGCGGCATTCCGGTGGCAACCGTTGCGATCGGCGGCGGCAAGAACGCCGGCATTCTGGCAGCGAAGATTCTGGCAGTATCCGATCCGGAGCTTCTTGCAAAGCTCAAGGACTACACGGCGTCCATGGAGGCCGAGGTGAAGGCCAAGGATGAGAAGCTGCAGCAGGTCGGATACAAGGAGTATTGATAACAGTAATGCAGTTGCCTTTCGCGACGGGTCCTGGCGGAGATGTCCGACCTGGGGACGCCTCGCGGCTCCGTCCTCGGACCTAGCGGTGCTAAGCTCGCATATGGCGCTCGCAAGCACCGAGGCCTCGCAAGGCCCCCGGTCTGGACATTCTGCCGCCACCCTGTCGCTGTCAGGCAATTGCTGTACTGACAACAAACACGAGGAGGAATACCATGGCACTTGATTACAAAGCATCCGGCGTAGATGTAGAGGCCGGCTACAAATCCGTAGAACTCATGAAGGAATATGTGAAGCGCACCATGCGTCCGGAGGTGCTGGGAGGTCTCGGCGGCTTCTCCGGTGCCTTCGATCTGAGCGCCATCAGCCAGATGAAGCACCCGGTGCTGCTGTCCGGAACGGACGGCGTCGGGACCAAGCAGAAGCTGGCGTTCCTGATGGACCGGCACGATACGGTCGGCATTGACTGCGTTGCCATGTGTGTCAACGATGTGGCCTGCGCAGGCGGCGATCCGCTGTTCTTCCTGGATTACATTGCCTGCGGCAAGAACATTCCGGAGAAGATTGCCACCATCGTTAAGGGCGTAGCGGAGGGCTGCGTGCAGGCGGACAGTGCGCTGCTCGGCGGAGAGACGGCGGAGCATCCCGGCATGATGCCGGATGAGGAATACGATCTGGCAGGATTTTCAGTCGGCGTAGTGGAAAGAGACGACATGATCACCGGTCAGACCATTGCCCCCGGAGACATGCTGATCGGCATTGCCTCCAGCGGCGTACATTCCAACGGATTCTCTCTTGTCCGTAAGATCTTCAACATCGAGAGTCGTGAGGTTCTCGAACAGACCTATGAGGAGCTGGACGGCCAGAGACTGGGCGATGTTCTCCTGACACCGACACGGATCTATGTGCATGCCATGAAGGCAATTCGCGAGGCCGGTGTTCGCGTGAAGGGCTGCAGTCATGTGACCGGCGGCGGCTTCTATGAGAATATTCCGAGAATGCTGCCGGACGGAACCGTAGCGAAGATTCAGAAGGACAGCTATCCGATTCCTCCGATCTTCAGACTCATGCAGAAGACAGGAGACATTGACGAGCATGTGATGTACAACACCTTCAACATGGGTATTGGCCTGTGTCTTGCCATTGATCCTGCGGATAAGGATAAGGTGCTCGCGGCTGTGGAGACCACCGGTGATCACGGCTATGTGATCGGTGAGATCATTGCTGCCGAGGATGCACAGAATATCGATGCAGGCGGCAACACCAAGGCGGAGAGCCGGAAGGGCGTGGAGTTATGCTGAAGCTGACAGTACTGGTCTCCGGCGGCGGAACCAATCTGCAGGCCATCATTGACCGGATTGCAGACGGGACCATACAGAATGCTGAAATTGTGAAGGTCATTTCCAATAACCCGGGGGTGTATGCACTGGAGCGGGCGGCCGGGGCCGGCATTCCGGCAGAGGTGATTTCGCCGAAGTCCTATGCAAGCCGTGAAGCGTTCCACGAGGCATTGCTTGCAGCATTGCAGGCGTCAGGGGCGGATCTTATCGTTCTCGCCGGATGCCTTGTGGCAATTCCGCAGCAGGTAGTAGAGGCCTACCGCGGGAGAATCATCAACATCCATCCGGCATTGATTCCTTCCTTTTGCGGGAAGGGATATTATGGACTGCATGTGCATGAAAAGGTTCTCGAGCGCGGCGTGAAGGTGACCGGAGCAACGGTTCATTTCGTAGATGAGGATCTGGATCACGGGCAGATTATCCTGCAGAAGGCAGTGGAGATTCCGGAAGGAATCACGGCAAAAGAGCTGCAGCAGAAGGTGATGGAGGAAGCAGAGTGGATCATCCTGCCGAAGGCCATTGATCTGATTGCGCAGGGCAAGGTACAGATCGAAGGACGCATCACACACATTACAGAATGAGTACCGGACAGGACATGTGAGCAGCAGTCTGCCGATGGTTTTACCCCTTTGGGTACATTTGAGTGGAGAAAAAATGATGAAAGTATTGCTGGTAGGAGGCGGCGGCAGAGAGCATGCCATCGCAGCATCCATTGTGAAATCTGAGCGTGTAGAGAAGCTCTTCTGCGCACCTGGAAATGCGGGAATTGCAGAGATTGCCGAGTGCGTCCCGATCGGCGTGATGGAGTTCGATAAGCTGATCGCTTTTGCGAAAGAGCAGCAGATTGATCTGACAGTATGCAGCCAGGATGATCCGCTGTGCGCCGGCATCGTGGATGCCTTCGAGGCGGCCGGACTGAAGATCTTCGGAACGCGTCAGAATGCGGCCATCATTGAGGGCAGCAAGGCTTTTTCCAAGAACCTGATGAAAAAATACGGGATTCCGACTGCAGCCTATGAGACCTTTACGGATCCGGAAGCGGCCACCCGTTATCTGGAGACCGCACAGCTTCCCATCGTTCTGAAGGCAGATGGTCTGGCACTGGGAAAGGGCGTACTCATCTGCAATACGCTGGAAGAGGCAAAGGAAGGCGTTCGCACCATTATGCTGGATCGGAAGTTCGGCTCCGCCGGCAATGAGCTTGTCATTGAAGAGTTCATGACAGGACGCGAGGTGTCGGCTCTGGCCTTTGTGGACGGAACACATTATCAGCTGATGACCTCTTCCCAGGATCATAAGAGAGCGCTGGACGGAGATCAGGGCTTGAACACAGGCGGAATGGGAACCTTCTCACCGAGCCCGTTCTTCACGCCGGAGATCGAAGAGGTTTGCCGCAAGACAATCTTCCAGCCGACGGTGGATGCCATGAAGGCAGAGGGAAGAGAGTTCAAGGGCGTACTGTATTTCGGTCTGATGCTGACAGAGAACGGTCCGAAGGTGGTGGAGTACAATACCCGCTTCGGTGATCCGGAGACCCAGGTGGTATTGCCTCGTATGGAGACCGACATCATTGATGTCTTTGAGGCGTGCATGAACGGAACGCTGGATCAGGTGGATCTGAAGTTTGCAGATAATGCAGCTGTCTGTGTGGTTCTGGCAAGCGGCGGTTACCCGTCCTCCTATGAGAAGGGCAAGAAGATTGAAGGGCTGAACAGACTTCACGAGATCCCGGATGTCTATTGCTTCCACGCAGGAACGAAACTGGACGAGAGCGGAAACGTGGTGACGAGCGGCGGACGCGTGCTGGGTGTAACGGCTGTTGCGAAAGACCTGAAGGCAGCCAGAGCAAAGGCCTATGAGGCTGTACAGCTGGTGACCTTTGAGAAGGCCTTCTATCGTCATGATATCGGAAAGGCAATTGAGCAAATCTAGTTAACTCATCTGCCTGTGCCAGGACCCGTCGCAGACTGGGCCACAGTAACATCTCTGTAACAATTTGCAGATAGAGTCTGTATTTTCTGCAGATCCTATGATATCCTTACGATATCTATGACGTCTGCTCGAGCAGACAGGTAATGCGGGTGAGTTGTTCCGAACTTGAATCAAAGGCATCGGGAGCGGCATCATCCTTAGAGAGCAAGGAGACTATGATGATTTCTAAGATGAATCGAATTCGCACGCTGGCGGCGGCAGCAGCATTGTCGGCAGCAGTGGCGCTTGCGGTTCCTACCGTGAGTGTATTCGCAGCAACCGGTACCATTACCGGCAGCGACATCAATGTGAGAAGTGAGGCAAGCTCGGATTCCAGTCAGGTTGGAACGGTTACGACCGGTGACACGGTTACTGTCGGTGATACCGAGACGGACAGTTCCGGTGCTACCTGGTATCAGGTAACTCTGAGCAACGGAACGACAGGCTATGTCCGCGGAGACTTCCTGACCGTCGATGAAACCGATGAGGCGGATGCTGAGACGACCGAAGAAGATGCTACGACGGAGACAACCGAAGAGGATTCCACGGAGGCAGACAGCACGGACTCTGCAGCAGCAGATGCAGCAGCGGCGGCTGAGCAGGACACCGGCGGATATCAGGTTGTTCTGGCTCCGGATGAGAACGGCGATGATACTTATTATCTGTACGACAACAATGCCGGACAGAGAATGAAGATTTCGGATATCAGTAAGCTCCAGGAGGATGTCAACACGGCGAACCAGCAGGCGGCATCCACGAAATCGACGTATACGGTATTCGTGATTGTACTGGCAGCAACGACCGTTATTTTCCTGATCGGCTGCATTGTGCTGTTCCTGAAACTCCGGGATGCGCTGGCAAACGGACGCAGAGAGCGTGACCTGACGATGGAGCGCCGCGATCAGAGACGCAATGACCACCGTGCAGACAGCGTTGAGTCGCTCAGACGCCCCAGAGCAGAAGCCGGTTCCCGTTCCGGCCGCGGCAGAGATGATGCGTATGCGTCCGGAGCAGGCCGCAGAATCGAGAGAGATTCTGCCCGGGATCCGAGAGATGCTAGAAGTGCTCGTCCTGCAGCAGACAGACGTCCGGTACGTTCTGCAGCAGATCAGGATGATTATGCACCGAGAACGACACGCGCAACTCGCCCTGCAGCGGACGCAGAAGGCCGTCAGGCAGTCAGAAGTGCCCGCCCCGCAGCAGACGGAGAGGTTCGCAGAGAGCGCACCGCTCGTCCTGCAGCTGCAGCCAACAGCGAGAATCGTCAGGCAGCCAGAAGTGCCCGCCCTGCAGCAGAGGATGGAAGCGCAAGACGCGCTACAGCGCCGGCAGCCCGTCAGAGTGCAGCTCGCCAGAGCTCCGCACCGCGCCAGAGTGCGGCAAAAAATGTCGCAGACGAGGATTTCGATTACGATTTCCTGAAGATGGATGATGACGAGTAATTTGTCATAGCTTTTTATAGAGTTGTTTTGCAATGCCGTGTGTTATACAATACGTAACACACGGCATTTTTGCGTCGTGTTTTAAGGAAGCTATGATGAGAACGCTTCCACCCTGAAGACGGTGAAGAAAGGCAGGTGAAGATCATGTTGATTGAAATTGATTTCAACAGTGATGAGGCTATCTATCATCAGCTGTGTAATCAGATTATTCTGGGGATTGCGACGTCGCAGTATACGGAAGGACAGGTCCTTCCCTCTGTGCGGCAGCTGGCGGATGAGATCGGAATCAATATGCATACTGTGAACAAGGCCTATACCGTGCTGAAACAGGCAGGCTTTGTAAAGGTGGACCGGAGAAGAGGTGCTATCATCTCGGTGGATTCGGACAAAAAGCGCGCCCTGGAGGCAGTCCGCAGCAAGCTGCAGGAGGCGGTTGCAGAAGCTTTGTGTCGTGGACTGTCCCGGGAGGATCTGCATGATCTGGTAGATGATGTCTTCGATGAATATGAGACGTGGATCGCTCAATACGCGTCACAGGAGGTACAGAATTTATGAGCATTCCCTATACAAGGAACGCGGAAGAAGTATTACGGCTGGCAAAGGAGGCTGCGGCAGAGAGCGGCAGCAGCTATGTGGGAACGGAACATCTTCTCCTCGGAATGATCCGTGAGCCGGAGGGTGTGGCATCTCAGGTGCTGCGCAGCAACGGCATTACAGAAGAGAAGCTGAAGGATATGCTGGCTTCCCTCCGACTGGAGGAAGGCAAGACTGCGGTACTGGATCGCGACGGATATTCTCCCAGACTGCAGGACATCCTGGACGGAGCAGCAGAGATCGCAGAAGAGGGCTACCATGCGAAGGAGCTGGGAACGGAATATCTTTTGATTGCTACCATTCTGGAAAGGCAGAATGTGGCAATTAAGCTGATGGAATCCACTGGGGCGAATATTGCGAAAATCTATTATGAAGTTCTGGCGGCCATGGGTGTCAATGTGCAGGAGCATCGCAATGACCTGCAGCCGGAACAGCCGGGCGGGGATCGGGATCACTTTCAGCCGGGGATGCTGGAGCAATACAGCCGCGATCTGACAGCACTGGCGGAAGAGGGCAAACTGGATCCGGTGGTTGGCCGGGAACAGGAGATGCAGCGCGTGATCCAGATCCTCTCCCGCCGCATGAAGAACAATCCCTGCCTGATCGGCGAGCCGGGCGTCGGCAAGACGGCAATTGTAGAAGGACTGGCACAGCGCATTGTAGCCGGAAAGGTGCCGGATTCTGTGCGCGGCAAGCGGCTCCTGACGCTGGATTTGTCCGGAATGGTAGCAGGGTCCAAATACCGCGGTGAGTTCGAGGAGCGGATTAAGACCGTCATCGACGAAGTGACGAGCAGCGGCAACATCATCCTGTTCGTGGATGAGGTGCACACGCTGATCGGTGCAGGTGCAGCAGAGGGCTCTATTGACGCCTCCAATATTCTGAAGCCGGCACTGGCAAGAGGCGAAGTGCAGCTGATCGGAGCCACTACGATCAACGAGTATCATAAATATGTGGAACGGGATGCGGCACTGGAGAGACGTTTCCAGCCGGTAATGGTGGAAGAGCCTTCCGAGGCAGAGGCACTGGAAATCCTGAAAGGTGTCGTGCCGGGATATGAGAAGCATCATCAGGTACAGGTTACAGAGGAAGCCATGAAAGAGGCGGTTCGTCTGTCCCAACGCTACATCAATGACCGCAACCTGCCGGACAAGGCCATCGATGTTATCGATGAAGCCTGCGCAGCGGTGCGCCTGAAGGTGCCGACGAGGCAAAAAAGCGATCCGGCCGCCCAGCTGGAGAAGAAGCTGACAGAGGCTGACGAGAAGCTGGCACAGGCTGTGGTTGCCGGCAATGTACGCAGCGCCCGCAGTGCGCGGAAACGCTATGATGCCCTTCGCCAGGAATACGAAACCCTTGCGGCAAAGAGCCGTCAGGAGGAAGAGGCGAAGGCATTGCCGGAGGTAACCGCAGAGGACGTGGCGGGTGTCATTTCCATCTGGTCGAAGGTTCCGGTGAGCCGCCTGACGGAGAAGGAAAGTGAGCGGCTGACTCGCCTGGAGGACATCCTGCACAAGCGTGTCATCGGACAGTCTGATGCCGTGACTGCAGTGGCGAAGGCAATTCGCCGCGGGCGCGTAGGACTGCAGGATCCGCATCGCCCCATTGGCTCCTTCCTGTTCCTGGGACCTACCGGCGTCGGCAAGACGGAGCTTGCAAAGGCTCTGGCGGAGGCGGTGTTCGGCGATGAGAAGAATATGATCCGTGTCGACATGTCGGAGTACATGGAGCAGTATGCGGTTTCCAAAATGATCGGCTCTGCGCCTGGATATGTCGGCTATGACGAAGGCGGACAGCTGACGGACAAGGTGCGCAAGAATCCCTATTCTGTGGTCCTCTTCGATGAGATTGAGAAGGCAAACCCGGATGTGTTCAATATCCTGCTGCAGATTCTGGATGAGGGTCATCTGACCGATTCCAAGGGACGCCAGGTGAACTTCCGCAATACGATTATCATCATGACTTCCAACGTGGGAGCAAGGAATATCGTGGATGCGCATTCGATCGGTTTCTCCTCAAAGCCGACCAAGGAGCAGGAATATGAGAAAATGCAGGCTGGTGTTATGAATGAGGTCCGCAAAATGTTCCGCCCGGAGTTCATCAACCGAATCGACGGCATTGAAGTCTTCCATGCCCTGAGCCATGAGGAGCTGCTGCAGATCGTAACGCTCCTTGGCAATGATCTGGCAAGAAGAGCAAAGGCTCAGCTGGGACTGACGCTGCGTCTGACACCGGCCCTCAAGGAACATCTGGTGGACAAATATGCAGATCCTAAAATGGGCGCAAGACCCCTTCGCCGGGCAATTCAGACAGTGATCGAGGACGAGCTCGCATCGCGTCTTCTGGCAGAAGAATTTGCAGCAGGGGACAGTGTAACCATCGGCTTCCGTGAGGACAAGGTTATGTTTGAGAAAACCAAACACCGCGGGAAGTCCGGAAAAATTACCGCTGAACCGACACATTGATTTTCGGGGATTTCTGCAGAAATACATTGATTCGCAACGAAGTTTTGAGATTAGGAGTGACTACTGTTTTCAGAGATTTCCGCAGGAATGTGTGGATTTGAAATGCAGCTTGAGTATCAGAAACATCTGAAGATGAGTCTGCAGGGGAGAAAGGAAGTGCATGGCGAATAAGAAACGCACCACCGCATTTTACTGTAAGGAATGCGGCTATGAATCTGCCAAATGGGTAGGCCAGTGCCCCGGATGCCGGGAATGGAATACCATGGTAGAGGCGCCGGTTCGCATGTCGTCTGCGGGAGGCAGCAGAGGACAGAGCGGGACCGGCAATCCGGGAATGGCACTCGGCGGCACATCCTGGTCACGTCCGGTGTCTCTTTCGGAAATTCATGATGAAGGGGAGGTACGCTGGTCTACCGGATACGGCGAGCTGGATCGCGTTCTGGGCGGCGGCATTGTCAAAGGCTCCATGCTCCTCGTCGGCGGAGATCCCGGCATCGGGAAATCCACTCTTTTGCTGCAGGTGACAGGCAAACTGGCAGAAAGCGGCCGCCGCGTAATCTACATCAGCGGCGAGGAATCCCTGCATCAGATTAAGCTGCGGGCGAGCCGGATCGGGGCGGTTGGAGAGTCGCTGAAGTTCTACTGCGAGACCGATCTCGATCGGATCACAGAGGTACTCCTGGAGACGAAGCCGGAGCTGGTGGTCATTGATTCCATTCAGACGATGAATAACCCGTCTGTGGATGCGGCACCGGGCAGCATCTCTCAGGTACGCGAGACCACCGGTGTTCTGATGCGGCTGGCCAAGCAGACGGGGATCACCTTTTTCATCATCGGCCATGTGACCAAGGAAGGGACGGTAGCAGGACCTCGCGTGCTGGAACATATGGTAGATACGGTGCTGTATTTTGAAGGCGATCGATATGCGTCCTACCGCATCCTGCGGGGGGTAAAAAATCGTTTCGGCTCGACCAACGAAATCGGCCTTTTCGAAATGCGGCGCGAGGGACTTTGTGAGGTGGAGAACGCCTCGGAGTATATGCTCTCCGGACGGCCGGAGAATGCGAGCGGTTCTGTGGTATCCTGCAGCATGGACGGGACGCGCGCTATGCTGACGGAGGTGCAGGCATTGGTGTGCAAGACCAATTATGGATTTCCGAAACGCCAGGCGACAGGAACGGATTATAACCGTGTGAGCCTTCTGATGGCGGTGCTGGAAAAGCGCCTTGGAATTCCGCTGTCGGAATACGACGCTTATGTGAATCTGGCCGGAGGAATCCGGCAGACGGAACCGGCACTGGATCTGGGAATGGCAATGGCCATTTTATCCAGCTACCGCGGCATTCCGGTGGGAGACAAAACAGTGGCCTTTGGCGAGGTCGGTCTGTCCGGTGAGGTTCGTATGGTGACCATGGCAGAATTGCGTGTACAGGAGGCGGCGAAACTGGGATTTGAAACCGTTATTTTGCCGGCCAGCAATCAGCGAGAACTGAAGAAGGCCGCGTCACTCGATGGAATCCGTATCATCGGAGTCAAAAGCCTGCAGGAGGCAGCACAGCTGCTTGCGTAAATATGCGAATGGTGTGAATGTGAGCCGAAGGAAACCTGTGCAGCGGACGTTCGGCGAATGCGGCTTGAATCGATACAACATATGATATGAAGTGAGATATGAATTACGGAAAGTTATTCCTTAAAAAGACCGCGCAGTATCTTCTGAAGCCGCTGACCTTCCTGCCGGCGATTCTGGTGATGGTGATGATCTTCCAATTCTCTGCGCAGAATGCAGATGCATCCTCAGCGGAGAGCATGGTGATTACGGAGCGAATCGTGCATTCCATCAATTACCGGCTGAGCATGAACTGGACACCGGCGCAGCAGGCGTATTACGTAGAGGTGGGAGAGTTTTATGTAAGAAAGCTTGCGCATTTCAGTGAGTATGCACTGTTGGGACTGTGCCTTGCCGTTCCGCTCTATGCCTATCGCATCCGAAAGGGCTGGCTGGTATTGGCGGCACAGATCATCTGCAGCGCCTATGCGGCGCTGGATGAATTTCATCAATGCTTTTCTCCCGGACGTTCGCCGCAGGTGCGGGACGTCCTGATCGACAGTGCGGGAGCATTGTTCGGCATCCTCGTTGGCTGGCTGATTGCACATGCTGCTGCCAGAACCATCTTCCGGCCTCTGTCGCTGGAGAAGGAACGCAGGATCCGGAAGGAATATTACAGGAGGCAGAAATAGGGAACAGTTCGTGCGCGAATGATTATCCTGGAATTGGGACTTGAATTCTCCGAAACCGATATGCTATAATCGACCAGTCGGTTCGGACAAGGCAAGCTTTTCGAACAGACGAAAGCGCAATCGAATAAAGCGTAATCGAATATAGAGGTGTCGTCGAAGGGCTAAGACTGCGGTCTCCAAAACCGCCAATGGGGGTTCGAATCCCTCCACCTCTGCGATGAAAATGATTGGGAAGTGGCTTGAATGGCTCACTTCCCTTTCGTTTTGCCCAAAAGAATCTGGATTCCATTGATGATTTTCTATCTTTTTCCTTATCAGCTTACTGTAACAAGCCCTCACCGCTATGCTATAATTTCCAAGAGTATGACTATAACTATGCTTGAAGGTCATGAGCAGGACAACCAGAACCCCTGAAGGAGACAGCAGGAATGAGTGATGTCAGAAGAGTCTATGTGGAGAAGAAAAAGCCGTATGCGGTGAAGGCAGCGCAGCAGCTGGAAGAGATACGAGCCTTTCTCGGAGTAGAAGGGATCGAAGAGCTGCGCCTCCTGATTCGTTACGATGTGGAGAATATTCGGGATGATGTATTCGAGACAGCATGTAAGTGTGTGTTCTCGGAGCCCCCGGTGGATGATCTGTATCTGGAGGAATTCGAGGCACCGGAGGGCGCACGTATTTTCTCCGTGGAGGCGCTCCCTGGACAGTTTGATCAGCGCGCCGATTCTGCAGTGCAGTGCATTCAGCTGCTGAACCCGGACTCTCACGTTATCATTAAGACGGCAGAGACCTACGTACTGACAGGACAGATTTCAGAGGAAGATTTCGCACGCATCAAGGGGAATCTCATTAATCCTGTGGATTCCCGTGAAACCGGCATGGAGAAGCCCAAGACGCTGGAGGCAGAGTATGCAGATGCGCCGGATGTGGCAGTCTTCGACGGCTTTATTGAGATGAAGGAGAGCGAGCTGAAAGAACTGTACGGCACACTCGGCCTGGCTATGACCTTTGCTGATTTTCAGCTGATTCAGGAATATTTCAGCGGCAAGTTTGACGGACAGGTTCACCGCGATCCGACAATGACGGAGATTCGCGTGCTGGACACCTATTGGTCGGATCACTGCCGTCACACAACCTTTTCTACCGAACTTCGGAATGTGACCTTTGCAGATGGGTATTACCGCGTTCCGATGGAAACCTCTTATCAGAGTTATCAGGATACCCGTGCAGAGATGTACGAGAATCGTCCGGACAAATACCCCTGCCTGATGGATCTGGCCATCATTGGCGTGAAGAAACTCAAGGCAGACGGCAAGCTCACGGACCAGGAAGAGTCGGATGAGAACAACGCCTGCTCTGTGGTCATCCCGGTTGAGGTGGATTACGGGGAAGGACCGGTGCAGGAAGAGTGGCTCATGTTTTTCAAAAATGAGACGCACAACCACCCGACGGAGATCGAGCCCTTCGGCGGCGCGGCTACGTGCCTTGGCGGCGCGATCCGTGACCCGCTGTCAGGACGCGGCTATGTCTATCAGGCGATGCGTGTAACGGGTGCAGCAGATCCTACGGTTCCGGTATCGGAAACGCTCGAGGGCAAGCTCCCGCAGAAGAAGCTCTGCCAGGGCGCAGCACAGGGATATTCGAGCTACGGCAACCAGATCGGTCTGGCAACCGGCGAGGTAAAGGAAATTTATCATCCGAACTATGTGGCAAAGCGCATGGAGATTGGTGCGGTTATGGGGGCCGCAAGACGTTCGGATGTCATTCGTGAGAACAGCGATCCGGGAGACATCATTATTCTCCTCGGCGGCAGAACCGGCCGAGATGGTATGGGCGGTGCAACCGGCTCATCGAAAAAGCATACAGAGAAGTCTCTGGAATCCTGCGGTGCAGAGGTTCAGAAGGGAAATGCACCGACCGAGCGTAAGCTCCAGAGGCTGTTCCGCAGACCCGAGGTTTCCCACCTGATCAAGAAGTGCAACGACTTCGGCGCAGGCGGCGTATCTGTTGCGATCGGAGAGTTG
The DNA here is from genome assembly GCA_964386925.1 of uncultured Sarcina sp. Lineage (GTDB taxonomy): Bacteria > Bacillota > Clostridia > Lachnospirales > Lachnospiraceae > CAG-791. The sequence goes on from CAYLUU010000008.1 coordinate 28,328, forward strand.
GCACCGGGACTGGATGTGAATCTGGATCTGGTACCGAAGAAGTACGAGGGTCTGGACGGCACGGAGCTGGCAATTTCGGAGTCTCAGGAGCGCATGGCTGTAGTGGTGGCGCCGAAGGACGAAGAGGAGTTCCTGCAGTATGCCGCAGAGGAGAATCTGGAGGCTACGCCGGTTGCAGTTGTGACGGAGAAGGCCAATCTGGTGCTGAACTGGAGAGGCAAGGCAATCGTGGATATTTCCCGTGCATTCCTGGACACCAATGGTGCACATCAGGAGACGGACGTTGAGGTTGAGGCACCTTCTGAGAGCGAGAACTATTTGAATCAGATTGCATCACATAAGGCTGCAGAGGTTCTGCAGACACTGGCAGAGGATTCCACAGACGGACAGGCCTTTGCAAAAGCTCTGGCAGGAGAACTGGGAGATCTGAATGTCTGCTCCCAGAAGGGGCTGGTAGAGCGATTCGATTCCACCATCGGAGCCGGAACAGTAACGATGCCGTACGGCGGTCAGTATCAGCTGACGGAGACGCAGTCTATGGTGGCGAAGCTCCCGGTACTGGGCGGCAAGACCGGAACCGTGACGATGATGAGCTACGGCTTTGATCCATATCTGTCCAGCTGGAGCCCGTATCATGGCGCCATCTATGCTGTGACGCAGTCCATTGCGAAGATTATCGCAAGCGGCGGATCGTTTGAGAAACTCCACTTCACATTCCAGGAGTTCTTCCGACGGATGAGCAAGGATCCGAAGCGCTGGAGCCAGCCGTTTTCGGCACTTCTGGGCGCTTATGATGCACAGATCGGTTACGGCATTGCCTCTATCGGCGGCAAAGATTCCATGTCCGGAACCTTCGAGGATAAGGGCAAGGACATTGATGTTCCGCCGACGCTGGTATCCTTTGCAGTAGATGTTGCCGATGAAAATGAGATCGTGACGCCGGAGCTGAAGTCAGCAGGAAACATTCTGGTTCAGTTCCATATTGAGAAGGATGAGTATGACATTCCGGTCTATGACAGCGTCATTGATCTGTACGGCAAGCTGACGGGACTTCTTCGCTCCGGAATTGCCGTATCCGGCTATGCAATTGACAGCTACGGCGCGGCCGCAGCAGCTGCGAAGATGGCCTTCGGCAATCATCTGGGTGTGAAATTCAACGACGAGCTGCCGGTTCGATCCTTCTATGAGAATGGCATGGGCGACATCCTGCTGGAGATCCGTGAGGATGAAATGTCCACGCTGGAGGATCTGGAGGACGTTGACTACGAGGTCATCGGAACGGTGACCGGTGAGAATGACGGCTTTGAGTACAACGGCGTGACTATTGGCATGGAAGATGCTCTGACCGCCTGGAAGGCAACCCTGGAGAATGTATTCCCGACCGTTGCCGTGAAGGGCAAGGAGAGCGTGGAGACTCCGTTATACCATGCAGACTCCATCCATATCTGCAGCCACAAGATCGGACAGCCTACGGTGTTCATTCCGGTATTCCCGGGAACGAACTGCGAGTATGATTCTGCAGCCGCTTTCGAAAAGGCCGGTGCAAAGGCAGACATTCACGTATTCCGCAACATTACACCGGAAGGGATTCGCGAGTCTGTAGAGGAATTCGGCAAGGCCATTGAGGGAGCACAGATGATCATGTTCCCCGGCGGCTTCTCTGCAGGTGATGAGCCGGACGGCAGTGCGAAGTTCTTCGCCACCAGCTTCCGGAATGAGCGGATCGGTGAGGCGATTACGAAGCTTTTGAACGAGAGAGACGGTCTGGTACTGGGTATCTGCAACGGCTTCCAGGCATTGATTAAGCTGGGCCTGGTTCCGAACGGAGCATTGACCGGGCAGAAGGAGGATTCTCCGACCCTGACCTTCAATACCATTGGCCGTCATATTTCGAAGGAAGCTTATATCAAGGTAGTCAGTAATAAGTCCCCCTGGCTGCAGGAGGCGGAGCTTGGAAACGTCTATGTGAACCCGGCTTCCCACGGCGAGGGACGTTTCGTTGCACCGAAGGAATGGCTGGACAAGCTGTTCGCGAACGGACAGGTTGCCACACAGTACTGCGATCCTGCCGGCAATATCTCTATGGATGAGGAGTGGAACATCAACGGTTCCTACCTTGCCATCGAGGGCATTACGAGTCCGGACGGACGAGTCCTGGGCAAGATGTGCCATTCCGAGCGAATCGGCGACCATGTCGCAATGAACATCGTAGGTGAGCAGGATCTGCGGATCTTTGAGAGCGGTGTGAAGTACTTTAGATAGTAGAGCACTGTTAATGCAAGGTGAGCTGTAGTGAGGTCATATCAGCCCGGGTGGGAGTGACTCCCATCGGCTGCCATGATAGAAGGGACAGTAGAACATGAAGGCATTTTTGATTCTGGAGGATGGAACGGTATTTACAGGAACCTCCTTCGGTGCCGACAAAGAGGTGATCAGTGAGATCGTATTCAATACCTCAATGGCCGGCTATCCGGAGGTCCTGACCGATCCGAGTTATGCGGGACAGGCCGTATGCATGACCTATCCGTTGATCGGCAATTACGGCGTTTGTCTGGAGGATATGGAATCCGAAAGACCCTGGCCGGATGCGCTGATCGTGCGCGAGGCGTGCCACGCGCCGTCGAATTTCCGCAGCGATGAGTCTGTGGACAAATTCATGAAGGATTATGAGATCCCGGGCATTGAAGGAATTGATACCCGCGCGCTGACGAAGCTCCTTCGTGAGCACGGCACCATGAACGGCATGATCACGACGAATGAGGACTATGATCTCGACAGCATTCTGCCGCGGCTGCACGAATACACCTGCGGAAAGGTGGTTGAGAAGGTCACCTGCAAGGAGGAATATACCGTACCCGGTACCCGCGATCTGACAGAGAACGGACCGATCTCCGGCCATGCCTTTTTCGATGCGGCAGACTATGAGCATTATCAGAACGGCGATAAGTCCTATAAGGAAAAGAGACCGAGCCTTGTCAGAGAACTGAACGGCGCGGGTCTGAAGATCGCACTTCTGGACGTTGGCCTTAAGAAAAATATCGTTCGCAGCCTTGCCATGCGCGGCTGTGACGTGACGGTTTATCCGGCAGGTACGTCGGCAGAAGAGATTTTGCAGGCAGCACCGGACGGCATCATGATTTCCAACGGCCCCGGCGATCCCAAGGAGAACACAGAGATTATCGCCGAGGTGAAAAAGCTCTATGACAGCAACGTGCCGATTTTCGCCATCTGCCTGGGACATCAGCTCATGGCGCTGGCAACCGGCAGCGATACCTATAAGCTCAAATACGGCCATCGCGGCGGCAATCACCCGGTGAAGGATCTGACGACCGGCAGAGTGTATATTTCTTCTCAGAACCACGGCTATGCCGTAGACGAGAATTCGATCAATCCGGAGATCGCAGAGCCGCTGTTCCATAACGTCAACGACGGAACCAACGAGGGACTTGTATATAAGAACAAGAACATCTTTACCGTACAGTTCCACCCGGAGGCATGCCCTGGCCCGCAGGATTCCAGCTTCCTGTTCGACCGTTTCATAGCGAACATCAGAGCTGGCAAATATACAACATTCAGCGGAAAGGAGACCAGATAATCATGCCCAAGAGAGAAGACGTTAAAAAGGTAATGGTCATCGGCTCCGGCCCCATTGTCATTGGACAGGCAGCAGAGTTCGACTATGCAGGAACGCAGGCCTGCCGCTCTCTGAAAGAGGAAGGCGTAGAGGTTTGCCTGGTAAACTCCAACCCTGCAACCATCATGACCGATAAGGACATTGCGGACGAGGTTTATATCGAGCCGCTGAACGCGAAGGTCCTGGAGAAGATCATTGAGAAGGAAAAACCGGATTCCATCCTGCCGACTCTGGGCGGTCAGGCCGGACTGAATCTGGGCATGGAGCTGGCAGAGTCCGGCTTCCTGGATGCGCACGGCGTAAAGCTTCTGGGCACCACCGCCCTCACCATTAAAAAGGCTGAGGACCGTGAGATGTTCAAGGAGACTATGGAGAAGATCGGTGAGCCGGTTGCAGCCTCCGAGGTTGTAGAGAACGTGGAGGATGGTGTCGCGTTTGCAGAAAAGATCGGCTATCCTGTTGTTCTGCGTCCTGCCTATACACTGGGCGGCTCAGGCGGCGGCATTGCGCACAATGTCGCAGAGCTTCGTAAGATCCTGGAGAACGGCCTTCGACTTTCACGCGTAGGGCAGGTTCTCGTCGAGCGCTGCATCTCGGGCTGGAAGGAGATTGAGTACGAGGTCATGCGTGACGGCGCAGGCAACTGCATCACCGTCTGCAACATGGAGAACCTTGATCCGGTCGGTGTTCATACCGGCGACTCCATCGTCGTTGCACCTTCTCAGACGCTTTCGGACAAGGAATATCAGATGCTGCGTACCGCAGCACTCAACATCATCGATGAGCTGCAGATCACCGGCGGCTGCAATGTGCAGTTCGCGCTGCATCCCACGAGCTTCGAATATTGCGTTATCGAGGTAAACCCCCGTGTGTCCCGTTCCTCCGCTCTGGCTTCCAAGGCAACCGGCTATCCGATTGCAAAGGTGGCAGCGAAGATTGCACTGGGCTTTACACTGGATGAGATCAAGAACGCGGTAACCGGCAAGACTTATGCTTCCTTTGAGCCGACACTTGATTACTGTGTTGTGAAGTTCCCGCGCCTGCCGTTTGACAAATTCATTCATGCGAAGAGAACTCTGACTACACAGATGAAGGCAACCGGTGAGGTCATGAGTATCTGCACGAACTTCGAAGGCGGCCTGATGAAGGCACTCCGCTCTTTGGAACAGCATGTGGATGCACTGGATAGCTACGATTTCTCGCATCTGTCTAAGGAAGAGCTGTTTGCTCGCCTGACCGTAGTGGATGACCAGAGAATCTGGGTTATTGCAGAGGCACTCCGCAAGGGAATCTCACACCAGACCATCCACGAGATTACCATGGTGGATGAGTGGTTCATCGACAAGATCCATAATCTCGTCCGCATGGAAGAGCGGATCAAGAAGGAGCCGCTGACGACAGAGCTTCTGGCAGAGGCAAAGCGCATGGAGTTCCCGGACAACGTCATTGCACGCTGGACCGGCAAAACTGAGCAGGAAGTTGCGAAGATGCGCTACGACAACGGCATCACAGCCCGGTATAAGATGGTAGATACCTGTGCTGCTGAGTTCGAGGCACAGACTCCGTATTTTTACTCCGTATACAATACGACGGATACCGATGAGGCCAAAGAGCGCGTCACCGACCGCAAGAAGATCCTCGTTCTGGGTTCCGGCCCGATCCGTATCGGACAGGGAATTGAGTTTGATTACTGCTCTGTGCATGCAACCTGGGCATTTGCGAAGGAAGGCTACGAGACCATCATCATCAACAACAACCCGGAGACGGTTTCGACAGACTTCGACATTGCGGACAAGCTGTATTTCGAGCCGCTGACGCCGGAGGATGTAAAGAACATCGTGGATATCGAGCATCCGGACTATGCTGTGGTACAGTTCGGCGGACAGACGGCCATTAAGCTGACCCTGAGTCTGACGCAGATGGGTGTTCCGATTCTCGGAACCGATGCGAAGGATGTGGATGCTGCAGAGGATCGCGAGATTTTCGATGAGGTTCTGCAGAAGTGCGAGATCAAGCGCGCAGAAGGTGCAACGGTATATACTGCAGAAGAGGCCAAGGAGGTTGCACATCGCCTTGGATATCCTGTTCTGGTTCGTCCCAGCTATGTGTTGGGAGGACAGGGCATGCAGATTGCCATTTCGGATGAAGAGATCGAGCAGTTCATGGCGGTCATCAACCGCTACACGCAGGAGCATCCGATTCTGGTTGATAAATATCTGCAGGGTACAGAGACGGAGGTCGATGCAGTCTGCGATGGCGAGAACATCCTGATCCCCGGCATCATGGAGCATATCGAGCGCTCCGGTGTACACTCCGGCGATTCGATCTCGGTATATCCTTCCCAGACGCTGTCTGAGCATGTGAAGGAGACCATTGCAGAATATACGAGACGCCTGGCGAAGGAACTGCACATCGTTGGTCTGATCAACGTACAGTTTATAGCCGTTGGTGAGGACGTGTATATCATCGAGGCAAACCCTCGCTCCTCCCGTACCGTTCCGTACATCAGTAAGGTGACGAACATTCCGATCGTAGATCTGGCAGCCAAGTGCATGCTGGGCTATAAGCTGACGGACCTCGGCTATCAGCCGGGACTGCAGCCGGAGGCCGGAACGATTGCGATTAAGATGCCGGTCTTCTCAACCGAGAAGATTCGCGGTGCCGAGATCTCGGTTGGACCGGAGATGAAGTCCACCGGTGAGTGCCTTGGAATCTCACGCGATTTCAATGAGGCATTGTATAAGGCCTTCATGGGCTCTGGTGTCAGTCTGCCGAAGCACAAGCAGATGATCATCACGGTAAAGGATGCCGACAAGGGCGAGATTATCGATATCGCAAGACGCTTTGAGAAGCTTGGCTACATCATTTACTCGACGAGACGGACGGCAGAAACGCTGCAGGAGAATGGTGTTCATGCACGGAAGGTCAACCGCATCGATCAGGAGTCTCCGACCGTTATGGATCTGCTCCTCGGACATAAGATTGATCTTGTCATCGATACACCGACGCAGGGTCATGACAAGAACCGTGATGGTTTCCTGATTCGCCGGACAGCCATCGAGACCGGTGTGACGACGATCACCTCGCTGGATACGGCCAGGGCCCTGGTATCCTCGCTGGAGCATCAGGCAGAGGAAACGGATCTGAGTATCATAGACATCGTAAAATTATGATCAGCAACTGACTGTTCCGACATGAATCGGCTGCTTGCAGTCGAATTCAAGATTGGAACCGGCAGTTGGCCAAGGGGTGCCCCCCTCTGGCTAACCACATCGAGGATTTCTGAAAGAAATCTGAGATGCGGTTGCTGATTAATTAAGAGAAAACGTACGGCGTGAACAAAGTCAATTACAGCAGAGAACTGGATAAGATCGTGTCAGAATGCAGGGAGCAGGGGCGGATTCCGACCCTGCTCCTGCAGGTTTGCTGTGCCCCTTGTTCGAGTCACTGTCTGGAACTGCTGCGCGAGGATTTTGATATCACGGTTCTGTACTATAATCCGAATATTTCCGAGCGGGAGGAGTATGAGAAGCGGAAGGCAGAGGAGCTGCGGCTGATTAGCGAGTACAACCGGCAGGTGGAAGAGCAGAGCTTTACCGGAATGCATTCGACCTGCAAGGCACGACGGATTCAGGTGCTGGACTGCGATTACGAAGGTGAGGCTTACGAGAAAGCAGTTCATGGACTGGAGAATTGCCCGGAGGGCGGTGATCGGTGTACGGTCTGCTTTGCCCTTCGCCTTGGGAAGACTGCGCAGCTTGCGGCAGAGGGCGGCTACGATTACTTCACGACAACGCTCACGATCTCGCCGCTCAAGGATGCGGAGCGACTGAATCGGATTGGAAGCGGCATGGGAGAGAAGTACGGAGTCAGCTGGCTTCCGTCAGATTTTAAAAAGAAGGAAGGCTATAAGAGGTCCATTGAGCTTTCGAGGCAATTCGGGCTTTACAGGCAGAACTATTGCGGGTGCAAATACAGCAAGGCAGAGAGTGCAGGAGGTAGGAATGAAGCAATTACTGGATGTATTAACAGAGGAAATGGGGAAGGCCTTTGCGGCAGCAGGCTATGATGCCTCTATGGGACGCGTTGGCGTGTCTGCTCGTCCGGACCTTGCAGAGTATCAGTGCAATGGTGCCATGGCAGGAGCCAAACAATACCACAAGGCCCCTTTTATGATCGCGGATGAAGTTGCAGCACAGCTGCAGGATTCCATGGTGTTCAAGGATGTCACTGTAGTAAAGCCCGGGTTTATCAATCTGAACCTCAAGGAAGAGTATCTGCGGGATTATCTGCAGGAAATGGCAGAAAGCGAGAAATTCGGTATGCCCCTTCCGGAAACCGGCAAGACGGTTGTACTCGACTACGGCGGACCCAATGTGGCAAAGCCCCTTCATGTAGGACACCTGCGCTCTGCAGTTATCGGCGAAGCCATTAAGCGCATGGTGCGGTACCATGGCGACACCGCCATCGGAGACATTCACCTGGGCGACTGGGGACTGCAGATGGGACTGGTGATCACGGAGCTGAAGCACCGTCAGCCGGAGCTGCCGTATTTTGACGAGTCCTATACCGGAGAGTACCCGGCTGAGGCTCCTTTTACGGTGGCAGATCTGGAAGAAATTTATCCCTTCGCAAGCGGCAAGTCCAAAGAGGACGAGGCCTACCATGCAGAGGCATTGGAGAATACGCACAAGCTCCAGAGCGGCGACCGCGGTTACCGGGCTCTGTGGCAGCACATTCTGAACATCTCTGTTGCGGATATGAAGCGCAACTATGCAAACCTCGCGGTAACCTTCGATCTGTGGAACGGCGAGTCTACGGTTAACGACCTGATTGCGCCCATGGTGGAGAAGATGAAGGCAGACGGCAAGGCCTACGAGAGCGAGGGCGCTCTGGTTGTGGACGTCGCAGAGGAATCCGATGCCAAGGAAGTTCCTCCCTGCATGATCTTAAAGAGTGACGGTGCAGCTCTGTACACGACGACAGACCTTGCGACCATTCAGGATCGCCGGGACAACTACCATCCGGATGAGATCATCTACATCACGGACAAGCGTCAGGCACTGCATTTCGTGCAGGTCTTCCGCGCAGCGAAAAAGTGCGGCCTCTGCGAAGACAAGACCGAGCTTCGCCACATCGGCTTCGGTACAGTCAACGGCAAGGACGGCAAGCCTTTCAAGACAAGAGACGGCGGCGTGATGCGTCTGGAGACTCTGATTCAGGACATCTACAATGAGATGCTGGGCAAGATTCAGACCAATCCGGACATCAGTCAGGAAGAGGCAGAGGATACGGCCCGCAAGGTAGCTCTTGCAGCCATTAAGTACGGTGACCTTTCCAATCAGGCATCCAAGGATTACATCTTTGATACAGAGAAGTTCACCTCCTTCGAGGGAGACACCGGTCCGTACATCCTGTACACCATCGTCCGCATTAAGTCCATCCTGGCAAAATATCAGGCAGCAGGCGGCCGGGATCCTAAGGAGCTGAAGATTGCGGCTCCTTTGAGCAAGGCGGAGAAGAGCCTCATGCAGGACATCGCAGGCTTTGGAGCAATGATGGAAGGAGCCTATCATGAATGCGCTCCGCACCGAATCTGTGCGTACATCTATCAGCTGTCGAATGATTTCAACAGCTTCTACCATGGAACCAGAATCCTGGTGGAAGAGGATGAAACGAAAAAGGAAGGCTGGATTGCGCTTCTGCAGCTGACGAAAGGCATTCTCGAGGATTGCATCAGTGTCCTTGGATTCGAAGCACCGGAGAAGATGTAAGAGGAGAATCCCCGGGAAGCCTGCGATCTGGCAGGACTTCCCGGGGATTTGTCATTCTGCGTTAATGATTCAGAGAACATTCGCAAAAACAGGCACGTTAATGTAAGCATTGTTCCACTGGGGAAATGCAAGGGTGTGATTATGGATATGAGTGATTTATTCGGCGCCGGCAGTGACATCATGGATGCAGTATCAAAGGCTGTGGAGACGGGGGATTATTCGGGACTCAGCGGTTCTATTCAGGACCGTGTGAAGGAGGCTGTATCCGGAACAGCAGAAGGAGAGCCGGAGAAGAAAAAGAAAACGAGTAAGAAAAACTATTTCCTCCAGCGGCGTCCGTCCAGGAATCTTGGTATGGGCCGTTTTGCAGCAGGAATTGCATTGGGGATTCTGCCGGGACTTAGCACAATATGGCTTCTGTTCGAAGCGTTTGTGGATTTGGCAGGAGGCTGGATGTACAGCTTTCGTACAGATGTGGTGAGTATGCTGATTTTCGGCCTGATCACCTTTGGCTGCGCGATGCTGGCCAGGAGTGGCCTTCGGAAAACGGAACTCATTAAGCGATATTATCGTTACGGCGAGGTGATCGGAACAGGCCGCGAATACGTAGCGATGCAGGAACTGGAGGACCGAACGGGAATTTCAAGGGATCAGATTCGGGAGGACATTGAAAAGCTCCGCGCTGAGAGCATTCTGCCGTATGCGGTGCTGGATCGCAGCAAAACCACGCTGATCCTGTCCGATCGAATGTATAAGGAATATCTTCAGGCGGAAAAGTCGAGGCAGGCTCGGGAGGAAGAGGAACGGATGCAGAAGCTCCGCGAGGAGGCAATGAATCCCGGAACCGGCGAGAGCTGGGAACAGGCATCGGCGAAGGTAGAAGAGCAGGAGGCTAAGGCGAGGGCCGCAAAGGCGCATCAGGAAACCGAACAGACAAGGTCATCCGGCACGGCAGCGCAGCAGAAGGCAGATGCAAGCGGGAGGTTCAGCGGCAGGCCTGCAGCGGGAGAATCCGGGGAGGCCGAAGACAATCGTGGAAATGCTGCGTCCTCACTTGCGGCAGAGGGACAGGCCTACATTAAGGAAATTCGTGCAATCAATGATCGGATTCCGGATACCGAAGAAATGTCGGACAAGCTGTATAGGCTTGAGGACATTATGAAGCGAATCTTCGAGCAGGCGAAGAAGGATCCCTCGAAGGAAAAGGATCTGCGTAAGCTGATGAACTACTATCTGCCCACAACGACAAAGCTCCTGAATGCCTATGCCGATCTGAATGAGCAGCCGGAGGCAGGAGATAACATTCGTGAGACGAAGCGGCAGATTGAAGGCTCAATGGATGTGATCAATGATGCCTTTGAAAAGCTCCTGGATGATCTCTTCGAGACGCAGGCATGGGATCTTTCCTCGGACCTGAATGTCATGAAAAATATGATGGTGCAGGATGGATTGACTGAGTAAGTCATTCCAACGCTCGGGACGAACTAT
>CAYLUU010000009.1:0-37142 GCA_964386925.1 uncultured Sarcina sp.
CCGACGGTTTATAGTGAAAATGAAGTGCAGGAAGCTGTTAGCAAGTATTTGACGGCTAACGGTTGGGGCTATGACGAGTATATTCTGGACTACTACGCTAAGGGTTACGGAAAATGCAACGAAGAGAACAAGCTTGTAAGATATGACACGGTAAACGAACTGGTGAAGAATTGTCCGGAAGCTTTGAAGGATCTGACAAGCGGAGTTTTTGAACGAGGATTCAATAATGCAACGGTTAAAGTTGATCCGAACGTTCTCTATAACAATTTCTACCAGAATGTCATGAGCCTGAAAATAGGCAATTCTAAGGTGGGGGATAATGAGGTAAAGGGCTATGATGATATAGACGATGCCATCAATAATAGTTCGGAGCATGAACATGCCGCTGACAAAGACTGTGGTGATTTTCATGGGCATTGGGCAGAGGATAGTGATGGCTTTGAAACCATTGGCTCCTATATGGAGGGAAAACTGAATTATCAGTTGAACGAGAGTGAGGGGACAGAACAATCCATCAATGAGTGCATGGTTGCGGCGCTGAATGCGGCATCCACAGAGGAGAGCAATGCCTGGGAGAAGGCCAATACATATTTTAATGAGCTTCTGAAGGAAGGTCTTAGTTCTGACGAGGCAACCTGGCGTGCATTTGCAATGGCAATTAACATTGATGGTCAACGTGCCAATAACGATTACCAGGACACGGCCTGGAGCTGGTATGCATCGCTAAAGCTGCATCAGACAGATGGAACGCTGGACATCACGAAGAGGGATACCAACGGCAACATCATCGGCGATGACGCTGGTGAATCCCAGACCTCTTTCTATATCTGGAAGACAATCGGTGATAATGGCGAGGCCTTGCTTACGCCGCAGTACTGCGTATATCAGGGACCGACTACGAAGGTGACATATAAGAAGGATGCCGATGGCAACGACACCGATGAGATCGAGAGCACGGAAGAGGTTGCCGGGTATTATTACTGGAAGGATTACAGCACGGATGATACAGATACCTATACGGTGACGACGACCAACGGCAACCTGAAGATCGATTACCTGTTCCTGGAGAATATGGTGTATTACCTTCAGGAGGCAGTTGCTCCGAATGGATTCCAGAAGGATACGAATGTATATGTGATCTGTAATGGAAAGCAGTATACCAATCTGCTCAAGGAAGCAGCCAAGGATGCGAACAGCGGCATCACAACCGATGCGGAAGGAAATGTGTACTACATCGCGAATGTGGCAGCAGGAACGAGCGGAGCGGCACAATATCTCGGTGAAATCAAGGGCGGCTATACGCTGAAGGTTGAATTCGTGAACCCTGGCATCCCGAGCGTTCCGGACGTTCCGAATATTCCGAATGTTCCTGACACGCCCCGCAGCGAGAACCCGGATACACCGACAACGCCTGACACCCCTGGAACAACAACGGTTGTACAGACTGTCCTTGGCGCAGAGAGACCGGTTGAGACCGTGACTCCGGTTGAGACATCGAGCACGCCGGCTGTTCTCGGAGCAACGAGAGGAAGAGGCACCGGAGATGAGTCGAACATGGCTGGATGGGGAGCAGCTTCCCTGGCAGCACTGGGCGCACTGGCAGCATATTTTGCCAGAAAGCGCCGCAGCAGAGGATGATCTGCAGGCGGTATGGCAAATGGACTCTGAAGAGTGACATCTGCAGCTTGCAGTGAGGGCAATAATTCGCCCCACGCTCTCTTAAGACAACAACAAACGAATCGCCCGCGGAAGGCCGGAAATGGCTGGAAGCGGGCGGTTTTATTTTGCGTAGAAAACAAAAGCCGAATTTTATTTTCACTTGAGACGAAAAGTAAAAATACAGATAATAGCCTTGGCGGCTTCCTTTTGCTGCGGCATATTGTTAAAATCGCTGTACTGGAGTTTGTTGAGGTGTATATATGGCATTTGATGGTTTTACAACGCGGGCGCTGCAGCGGGAGCTCGCAGACAAGTTAACAGGGGCGCGGATCTACCGCATCGTGCAGCCGGAGCCGGATGAGCTGCTCCTGACGCTTCGCCCGGAGGCATCGAAAGGCGGCGGTCAGGTGCGCCTTCTCCTGTGCGCGGATGCGACGCTGCCGCTGGTATATCTTACGGATGAGAACAAGCCGGCACCGAACACGGCGCCGACCTTCTGCATGCTCCTGCGTAAGTATCTCCAGAACGGCAAAATAACCTCCGTCACCCAGCCGGGATTGGAGCGCATTCTGCGCTTCGAAGTGGAACATCTAAATGAGATGGGAGATCTGTGCCGGCATGTTCTCGTGATCGAGCTCATGGGCAAGCACAGCAATATTATTCTGCTGGATGCGACGAAAGCAGCCGAGGCGAAACAGATCGATCCGGCGAAGGGAGACAGCAAGGTCGTGGCAACAGGCTGCGGCGCGGAACAGGCGGCAGAAGCGAAGGGCGGTGAGGCGAGCGCACAGCAGGAGATTATCCTGGATTCGATTAAGCATATTTCACAGATGGTGAGCTCTGTTCGTGAGGTCTTGCCGGGGCGTCCGTACTTCATCCCGCAGACGCAGGGGAAGATCAATCCCTTCGAGGAGACGAAGGAGCATTTCGACAGCCTGCTGGCGGCGGAAAGTGTGCCGGTTTCGAAATTCCTGCTCGCGCATTACAATGGTTTCTCCACGATTATGTCAGAGGAAACAGTGTTCCGTGCGCACCTGTCGCAGGATCGCGCCGCATCGGAGCTGAGTGCAGAGGATGGGGAACGACTGTGGGATACCTTCCGTGCACTGCTGCAGAATATTGCAGAGGGAACACTGCAGCCGACTGTCTATTATCATCTGGGGGCTGCGGCCGCGATTTCCGGCGGCGAGCCGGTGGAGTATGCGGCCCTGCCTCTTACGATGTATCGCGATCTGCCGGAGCAGCGGTATGACTCGATGTCGGAGCTGATTGCGAGCTACTACCGGGAGAAGAACGCGCTGACCAGGATCCGGCAGAAATCTGCAGATCTGCGCAAGGTGGTGCAGACGATTCTCGAACGCGATTTGCATAAATACGACCTCCAGTCCCGCCAGATGAAGGACACAGAGAAGCGGGACAAATATCGAGTCTATGGCGAGCTCCTGAACACCTACGGCTACACCATACCGGCCGGGGCTTCGAGCGCGGAGCTGGACAATTACTACACCGGAGAGAAGCTGGTAGTGCCGTTGGATCCGACGAAGACAGCATTGGAGAATGCCAAGCGGTATTTTGAACGATATACAAAGCTGAAGCGGACGAAGGAAGCTCTGGAATCTCTGATGCAGGAGGTGAAGGAGGAGATCGATCAGCTCGAGACCATCAAGGAGGCACTGAATCTGTCGATGACAGAAGGCGACCTGGCACAGATTCGTGCAGAGATGGAGACCTCCGGCTTTGTGCGGCGGCACGTGGAGAAGAAGGGATCCCGCAAGGGACCTTCAAAGATTCCGGAGGCAAAGCCTTTGCATTTTCGTTCGAGTGATGGATATGATATCTATGTGGGCAAGAATAACCTGCAGAATGATGAACTGTCCTTCCATACGGCGAAGGCCTCGGATATCTGGTTTCATGCGAATGACATTCCGGGGTCGCATGTCATCCTGAAGACGGAAGGAAAGAGCTTTGAGGAGGTTCCGGACAGGGCCTTCGAAGAGGCGGCACGGCTGGCAGCCTACTATTCCAAGGGACGTGAGGCTGGGAAGGTAGAGATCGATTATCTGGAGCGCAGGAACCTCAAAAAGCCGGCTGGGGCAAGACCTGGCTTTGTGATTTACCATACGAATTACTCCATTCTGGCGGACGCGGACAAGAGCGGGATCGAAGAAGTGGATGCATAGCAAAAAGGAGTTGAACGATGGCCAGAAGTATGACAGGATACGGACGAGCAGAGTTGCAGGAAGGCAGCTGCAGGTTTATCGTCGAACTGAAATCCGTGAATAACCGGTATCTGGATCTGAACATTCGGATGCCGCGGCAGTTGAATTCGTTCGAGGCGGCTGTCCGGGAGGAGCTGAAAAAGCATATCCTCCGCGGGAAGGTGGACGTATTCATCGGCTATGAGAATCTCGGTGAGTCGGATACGCATGTGCATTACAACCATGCACTTGCCGGCGAGTATGTGAAGTGCATCCGGGAGATGGCAGAGGAATTCGGACTGCCGATGAATCTGTCGGCGGACAGACTTTCACAGCTGCAGAATGTGCTGACACTGGAAGAAGAGAATATAGAGAACGAAGGACTGGAGAAGCCGCTCCTTGCCTGCGTTCAGAATGCGGCAGAGCAGTTCACACAGGCGCGCAGCCGCGAGGGAGCGTTCATTACGGCAGATCTTCTGAAGAAGCTGGACGGACTGCAGAAGGATGTGGAACAGATTCGTGAGAATGCGCCGGTGATCCTGGAACAGTACCGCAATGGGCTGCGCAAACGCATGCAGGAGGTTCTGCAGGAGGTTGGCGTGGATGAAGGACGCATTCTGCAGGAAGCAGCGCTGTATGCGGACAGGATCTGTGTGGACGAGGAAATGGTCCGCCTGGAGAGTCACATTCAGGCAGTGCGCAGCGAGCTGGGCAAAGAGAACGAGAGCGTTGGACGCAAGCTCGATTTCCTGGTGCAGGAGATGAACCGCGAAGCCAATACCATCCTCTCCAAGACCAGCAACGCAGATTCGGCAGATATCGCCATCGAAATGAAGACCGAAATCGAGAAAATCCGAGAACAGATACAGAACGTGGAATAACAATGAGAACTGCGCGTATGTGGATGGGGCGGACGGAGCAAGCTTGCTTGCAAAGGACGACACGAACACATACGCATAGGGCGAAAGCCCGCCATCGAGAAGAGCGAAGCGAATTCGAGATGGGCAGTTCGAAAAAATAGAACTGCGCGTATGTGGGATGTGCAGTTCAGAGAGACAGCATTCAGCAGAAAGAGGCGCGATTATGGCACAGCAAGGCAGTCTTACCGTCATTTCCGGATTCTCCGGAGCAGGAAAAGGAACCATTGTAAAGGAACTTCTGAAACGGTATCCGGAATACGCATTGTCCGTATCGGTGACAACGAGAAAACCGAGACCGGGAGAAGTGGATGGAAAAGATTATTATTTCATCTCGCAGCCGGAGTTTGATAATCTGGTAGAGACAGACGGACTGCTCGAGCACGCAGGATATGTGGACCACTGCTACGGTACGCCGCGCCGCTACGTAGAGGAAGCCATCGCCCAGGGCAAGGATGTCCTCCTGGAGATCGAAGTGCAGGGAGCACATCAGGTCAAACAAAAGCGCGAAGATGCCATCCTGCTCTTCGTGACGCCGCCGTCGGCAAAAGAACTGCACCAGCGCCTCGTGGGCCGCGGCACAGAGACCGCGGACGTAATCCGCGACAGAATGCGCCGCGCCTCTGAGGAAGCCAGCGAAATCTCCTGGTATGACTACCTCATCATCAACGACAATCTGGACGATGCCGTCGAGTTGGTACACCGCACCATCCAGGAAGCCAAAAACGCACCGCTTCGCAAGGCCGCAATGATTGCGGACCTGACTGACCAGCTGAAGGAAATGGCGGGGTGCTGAGAATACTGTTTGCACTGTCGCATAGCTGATGTCTGTACAGAACGCCGGCAAAAGTGTTATACTAACATGTCTTAGAAACGAAAAGCTTACAGAAAGGAATTCAATACCAATGATTCATCCTTCTTATGTAGATCTTATGAATGCGGTTAACCAGGACGTGGAAGAGGGCGAAACCCCCATCATCAACAGCCGCTATTCGGTTGTTATGGCAACCGCCAAGAGAGCACGCCAGATCGTAGACGGCGACGAGCCGATGGTTGATAACATTGCAGGCAAAAAGCCTCTGTCCATCGCCATCGATGAAATGGAGCAGGGACAGCTCAAGATCCTTCCTCAGGATGAGGAAGAGGTACTGAGCTACGAGGCCGCTGATCTGGCCGCAGCAAGAGCATTGGAGAACGGACTGACGGAGGAATCCCTTCGCGAGTCAGAAGAGGCTTCCGCAGAGCACAATGATGAGTATGCAGAGGATTCTGCAGACGACATCATCGCAGACGAAGTCTGATCGAAGAGAATACAGAGTAATCTCGTGAAGACATTGTTTGTATCACTTGGCTGTGATAAGAACACCGTTGATACGCGCAAAATGGCCGGCATTCTGGAGGATGGCGGCATTTGTTCGTTCACAGAAGATGAGGAGCAGGCAGAAGCTGCGGTAGTGAATACCTGCGCTTTCATCGATTCGGCGAAACAGGAGAGCATCGACGAAATTCTCTCCATTGCACAGCTCAAGAAAACCGGAAAATTACAGCACCTGATCGTGACCGGATGTCTTGCACAGCGCTATCAGGATGAGATTCTAAAGCTCATTCCGGAGGTAGATGCTGTCATCGGAACAACGGCAGAGGCATCGGTTGGTGAAGTGCTGCAGAAGCTGGCGCAGGGCGAGAAGATCGAGCAGGCGGTCCTTGCGGATCCGGATCTTGCACCGCAGGACACGAGACAGGTCCTGACCTTCGGCAGCGCGGTGGGATATCTCAAGATTGCAGAGGGCTGCAACAAGTGCTGCACCTATTGCGCGATTCCGTCGATCCGCGGGCATTACCGGAGCGTTCCGATGGAGCAGGTGCTGGAGGATGCCAGAAATCTGGCATCGCAGGGCGCACAGGAGCTGATTCTGGTTGCACAGGAGACCACGCTGTACGGTGTTGATCTGTATGGACAGAAGATGCTGCCGGAACTGTTGAGAAGGCTGTGTCTCGTGAAGGGAATTCGATGGATTCGTGTGCTCTATTGCTATCCGGAGGAGATCACGGACGAGCTCATTGATGTTCTGGCATCGGAGAATAAGGTGGTGCCGTATCTCGATATGCCGATCCAGCATGCATCGGACAACATTCTGCGCAGAATGGGACGGCGGACGAATCGGCAGGAACTGGAGGCAATGGTACAGAAGCTCCGGGAGAGAGTTCCTGGAATCTGCCTTCGAACGACATTGATTACCGGTTTCCCGGGAGAAACGGAAGAGGACCATCAAAGCCTTCTGGAGTTTATCCGCACGATGCGCTTTGATCGTCTGGGGGCCTATGCCTATTCCAGAGAGGACGGTACACCGGCTGCGAAGTTCACAGATCAGGTGCATCATGCGACTAAAAAGCGCCGACTGAAGGAGATCATGCTGACCCAGCAGGAGATTGCCTTTGAAAAGGAGCGTTCCTTTGTAGGACGAGAGCTGGAAGTTATCATCGAAGGGCGCCTGAGTGAAGAGTGGACGGAAAAGGGCTATGTTTATGTCGGGCGTACGTATATGGATGCGCCGGATGTAGACAGCAGTATCTTCGTGGAGTCCGCAAGGGATCTGATGAGCGGAACCTTTGTCTGCGTGCGTGTGACGGAGGCCCGCGAGTATGATTTGATAGGAGAGATAATCGATGAAGATGAATCTGCCGAATAAGCTGACGATGCTGCGTGTTGTCATGGTGCCGTTCTTCGTTGCGGTTCTTCTGGCAAGACCGTTTGGGGCGGCCAGTGACTGTGTGGCACTCGTTATTTTCATCGCAGCGAGTCTGACGGATCTTGCGGACGGCAAGATTGCGCGCAAGTACAATCTGATTACGAACTTCGGCAAGTTCATGGATCCGCTGGCAGATAAGCTTTTGACCTGCTCCGGGATGATCTGCCTGATCGCACTTGGGAGAATTCCGGCCTGGGTGGTCTGCATTATTGTGGCAAGAGAGTTCGTGATCTCCGGATTCCGTCTGATTGCGGCAGAGCGCGGCATTGTCATTGCGGCGAGCTACTGGGGCAAATTCAAGACGACCTTCCAGATGATCATGGTGATCCTGATGGTGGCGAATATTGGCTTTCTGCAGCCGGTCACGAACATTGTGATGTGGATTGCGACGATTCTGACTGTTGTGTCCTTGTACGACTACATTGCAAAGAATAAGGACGTGCTGAAGGACGTTGATTAAAGTGTTTCCCAGGCCGAGGCTGCGAAGGGAATGCAAGCATTACTCGCACATTTTATGCAAATTTGCTTGGCTCTGAATAGTTACATTTAATCAGCGTTCCGTTAGAAAGAGATTTAGATCAAGGAGTTGAGAGTAAATTTATGAAGAAGCTGATGGAACAGATTGCAAAATTCGGTGTAGTGGGTGTGATCTGCTTTTTTATTGACTTTGGTATCTACACCGTACTGAATATCATTTTCCGGGCAGCCGGTCTGGATCAGATCTGCTCCTGGTACTATCTGGTATCGCAGTTCTTCAGCTTCATCATTTCGATGATTGTGAACTACATTCTGAGCTTTAAATATGTGTTCAAGCGCCGGGACGATATGTCCAAAAAGCGTGAGTTCATGATCTTCTTTGTACTCAGCGTCATTGGCCTGATCATCAATGAGATTGTGCTGTATCTGGGGATGCAGCTCGTGTACGAGAAATGGGTCTGGCTGCACAGTGTGATGGGAACGGGACTTGCGGAGACCTTCTTCAAGTGTTTTGCAACCGGCGTCGTGATGGTTTACAACTTCATCAGCAGGAAGATTTGCCTGGAGGATCATTCGGAAAATGGCTGATACATTGTATTATGTAATTCCATGCTACAACGAGGAAGAGGTTCTGCCGGAGACATCGAAACGTCTGAAAATCAAGATGACGAATCTGATGGAGGCAGGCAGGATCAGCCGGGAGAGCAAGGTGTGCTTTGTCAATGACGGCTCGAAGGATCGGACGTGGGAGCTGATCGAGCAGCTGCACGAGGAGGATCCGCTGTTCTCCGGGATCAATCTGTCTCGTAACCGTGGTCATCAGAATGCACTGCTGGCGGGGCTTATGACGGTGCGGGAATACGCGGATATGGCAATTTCCATGGATGCAGACCTGCAGGATGACATTGAGGCCTGCGACGCCATGATTGACAAATACTATGCAGGCTGCGACATCGTGTACGGCGTACGCAGCGCGCGCACCACGGATACCTGGTTTAAGAGAACTACGGCCGAAGGATTCTACAAGGTCATGGACAAGTTCGGCGCCAAGGTGGTGTACAACCATGCGGATTATCGACTGATGAGTAAACGGGCTCTGGACGGTCTGGCAGAGTTCGGCGAGGTGAATCTGTTCCTGCGAGGCATGGTGCCGCTCGTGGGCTACCCCAGTGATGTGGTGTACTACGAGAGAGCGGAGCGCTTTGCCGGTGAGAGCAAATACCCGCTGAAAAAAATGATCGCCTTTGCCATGGACGGCATCACCTCACTGTCCATTGAGCCGATTCGCATGATCACCACGCTGGGCGTTGTGATCTTCCTCTGCAGTCTGGTGATTCTGGCGTATTCTCTGGTACGGCATTTCATGGGAGCAACGGTGGCTGGCTGGACATTCCTGAACGTATCGGTGTGGGCGATCGGAGGACTGATCCTGCTGTCACTAGGCGTTATCGGCGAATACATCGGTAAGATCTATATGGAGACGAAGCACCGCCCGCGTTTCATCGTGGAGCAGTTTCTGGATGAGACGCACGGATTCTCTACTAAACCGGTGCCGAGGAATGGTCAGGCGGATTCTTGATCCGGCAAAAGGCAGTGGGGAACTTACGGTTCTAATTCATACCCGTGTTCCTTCAGCCACTTCTGCCAGGTGCGGTAATCAGGCATAATGCGTTCTACTTCGGCCCAGAAGGCGGGACTGTGATCCATGTGAGAGAGGTGGCACAGCTCGTGGACGATCACATAGTCCAGGCACTGCCGCGGGGCATAATACAATCGAACATTGAAGGACAGACTCCCGCGGGCGGAACAGCTTCCCCAGCGGGTTTTTTGATTCCGAATGGTGATTTTCGTAATCATTCGGCTGTTCTTCGGCAGCTGCGGAAGGTAATATTGAATTCGTTCGCGGAGAATGGGCTTTATATTGTCTGCGGCGGTCTGCAGATAATGCATCTTCTCTTCGGGGGTGCGCTCTGCGCCGCCATTACGGCTGACTTTGTCGTTCTCACGCTGCTGCTGGCGAAGCTTCTGCGCTGCCATGCTGCGGGCGATCCAATCGGCATGATTGATCAGGAGCTCTGTGACATCCCGCTCACGGAAACGGACCGGAACCCGAACCTCCAACTCCCCCTCCGGGGAGACCACCAGGGACATCCTGCGGCGTCTGGGATTGCTGCGGAGCAGGAAGCTGACGGAGATAGAGGAACCATCTGAAAGCGTGAGCTCTGCGGTTCGAGATTCCTGAATCGGAACAGCGTATGGGAAAGAGCAACGGTCGGGACGATTGGATTGCATGATAGACTCCTGAGTGTAAAAAACAGTGAATGCCATACAGTGTACAACATCGCGCGGCCAGGGGCAAAGTAACCACAGTTGGGCACCTGTGACAGATGTCAGTATCGCAACGTGAAAGCACAGCGATTGGAAGAATGTATGCGTATGCATTTATTTCTGTATGGTTAGTATGAGGAAGAGGATATGGACGAACAGGATAAGGCAATGAACGGTGTGATGGGAATGGAAGCAAAGGCGCCTCACAGCGGTCGGTGCATTCTGGTATGTGCAGGGGATTTCACCCCGGTGGATCTGGCAAGAGGTGAGGATGACATCATCATTGCAGCGGACAATGGCCTGACCTATCTGAATCAGATGGGAATTCTGCCGGATTATTGCATCGGAGATTATGATTCTCTGGCGCCGGAGACCGAGGCGGCGCTGGAGGAAATCTACCGGCTGGACAGGATCCGTGTGATCACGCTGCCGAAGGAGAAGGATGACACCGATACGATGGCAGCGGCCCGGTTGGGATTGCAGCTGGGATATCGGCGATTCGATATCTACGGAGCACTGGGCGGAGAGAGATTCTCTCACACGATGGCGAATATTCAGACGCTCCTGTTCCTTAAATCGGAGGGAGCACAGGGCTACATCATGGATACGAATCAGATGATCTTCGTGCTGCGGAATGAAACGAAGAGCTTCCACCCCGGCTTTTCCGGACGATTTTCAATGTTCGCACTCGACCCGGTAATTCGGGGCGTAACCATTAAGGGGATGAAATATGAGCTGGAGGACGCGGAGCTGACCTACAATTTCCCGATCGGCTGCTCGAACGAAATTTCAGACCGCGCAGCATCGGTCACGGTGAAGGACGGAACGGCACTGATCGTGGTTGGCTGGGAATAGGTTGTTGTAACATCGATGTCAAACGGTAATTCAGATATAGCTGAATCGCAACGATGATTCCGGAAACCTGAAAACGAAGCTTGGGACAAAGTGCAGACGTATTTTGCACAAATAATCCTGCATTATTGTATACAATCTGTGCAAAGGGGAGAAAAGGCTCCGTGGAGACCTGAAAATGGGCCTTTCAGGTGGAATTTTGTAAAGACGGTGTATATAATGGCGGACAAGAAGAGCGCAAGGACGCGCGGTTAGAAGATAATCGGGTATCCTTGCGCTTTTTTCTACTTTTTAAAAGGAGGAAACATTATGAAAAAGTCAAAACAGGCAATTGCCGTTCTGGCGGCATCTGCAATGACGCTGAGCATGGCGGGCTGCGGAAGCTCTGCTTATGACAGCAGTTCAGCAGATACTTCGGCTGCTGCAGAGGCTTCAACGGAAGCTTCGACAGAGGTATCGACCGAAGCTGCAGCAGAGAGCACCGGAACCGTATCCACAGAGGACCTGAAGGTGATGATGGAGACCCCTGTTGAGTCTCTGGATCCGCAGCAGGCTACCGACGGAACATCCTTTGAGGTTATCGCCGATTATACCGACGGTCTGACTCAGATGGATGCAGACGGACAGGCTGTTCCTGCCATTGCAGAGAGCTGGGAGACCTCGGAAGATGGTCTGACATGGACCTTCCACTTAAGAGAGGACGCAGTATGGTCCAACGGAACGCCCGTTACCGCTGCGGACTTCGTATTCGCATGGCAGAGAGCCGTTGATCCGGATGTAGCATCCGAGTATGCATACATGCTCAGCGACATCGGACAGATCAAGAACGCAGCTGAGATCATCGCCGGCGAGAAGGACAAATCCGAGCTCGGCGTTACGGCTGTCGATGACTACACCCTGCAGGTTGAACTGAATGCACCGGTGAGCTACTTCACATCCCTGATGTATTTCCCGACCTACTATCCGGTGAACGAGGAATTCTATGAGAGCTGCGCAGATACCTTCGGAACCAGCCCGGAGACGACACTCTCCAACGGAGCTTTCGTTCTGGATTCCTATGAGCCTGCAGCAACGGAGTTCCATCTGACTAAGAACGAGGACTACTATGATGCAGACCGCGTTCAGCTGGCAGGACTGGACTATCAGGTAATTCAGGATTCTCAGACCGCTCTGATGAGCTTCCAGAATGGCGAGCTCGACATGACGCTGGTGAACGGTGATCAGGTGGATCAGGTTGAGGATGACCCGGCCTTCAATGCAGTCGGTGCTGGCTACCTGTGGTATGTTACCCCGAACATCTCCAGTGTAGAAGAGCTGCAGAATGACAACATCCGCAAGGCTCTGACCTTTGCAATTGACCGCGAGGCGATCACAACCGACGTTCTGAAGGATGGCTCCAAGCCTACCTATACTGCAGTTCCGATGGATTTCGCAGCCGGCCCGGACGGATCTGATTTCTCTGAGGATCAGGATAAGTTCTCCGATGTCTGCGCATATGATGTGACCAAGGCACAGGAGTATTGGAGCAAGGGCCTCGAGGAACTCGGAATCGATTCTCTTGAGCTCGAGCTCGTTGTAGATGCCGATGATGCACCGCAGAAGGTTGCAACCGTTCTGCAGGAGCAGTGGCAGACCGCACTTCCTGGATTGACCATCACCATCAAGGTAGAGCCTAAAAAGCAGAGAGTACAGGATCTGCAGGATGGCAACTATCAGCTGGGTCTGACCAGATGGGGACCTGACTACGCCGATCCGATGACCTACCTCGGCATGTGGGTAACGGACTGCTCCAACAACTATGGCCTGTGGAGCAACGAGGAGTATGACAGCATCATCACAGAGTGCACCACCGGCGAGACGGCAACGGATCCCGAGGCACGTTGGGAGAAGATGTACGATGCAGAGCAGATCGTCATGGACGAGTCCGTTATTTTCCCTCTGTACACGCAGTGCAATGCAGAGATGGTATCCACCAATGTATCCGGCGTGGAGTTCCATCCGGTGGCTCTGAACCGAGTTTATAAGGACACTGTGAAGTACGAATAAACTGACGGTTGAGATTGTTTTGAAATTTGTACAGCCGCCTGCACAAGACATCCTGAGAGGAATCGACATCGTAGGCAAGCTGTCCTCCGGAGGAATCCGGGGCTGACATCGTAGGACGGCTGTGTGAATGGACAAGGAGGGGAGGCCTGTAACGGACCTCACCTCCTTGCTTTATAGGCAGTAACTGCGGTACCTGAAATTCAGATCTTCCGGGTTCATCCCTTCGGTATCGTTGGCAACAAGAGGAAAAAACCGTGAAAAAGTACATCACCAAACGAGTGCTCACGTCACTCTTTACCCTTCTGGTGATCCTGCTGGTGCTGTTCATTCTGATGCAGCTCATGCCGGGCTCACCCTTCAATGATGAGAAGCTCAATGACAGCCAGCGTGCTGCCCTGTATGCAAAATATGGTCTCGACCAGCCGGTCCTGATTCAGTTCTTCCGGTATGTTAAGAACATGCTGACAGGAGATTTCGGCGTCAGCTACAACATTTCCAAGAACACGCCCATTTCGCAGCTCATTCAGACGAGACTGCCGATTTCCATCCGCATCGGCGGACAGGCCGTTGCGCTTGGTGCTGTGACGGGACTGATTCTGGGCCTGATCGCTGCCTTGAAGCATGACACCATCATCGATACCATCTGCACGATCATTTCGGTCATCGGCGTGTCGGTCCCTTCGTATGTGTTCGCGCTGTTCCTGAGCTATCAGCTGGGCTTTAAGTGCAAGATCTTCCCGATGTTGTACGACGGCAAGATGGAAGCCTGGAGTTCGGTCTTGCCGAGCATTGCTCTGTCCATGTTCACGATGGCCTCCATTGCGCGCTTTACGCGCTCTGAGATGATGGAAGTTCTGGACAGTGACTACATGCTGCTGGCAGAGTCCAAGGGAATTTCCGGCTTTGCCTTGATCTTCCGGCATGCACTCCGCAATGCACTCATTCCGATTATTACAGTGTTGGCTCCGCTTGTGGTTGATCTGATGACAGGCTCACTCGTTGTAGAGAAGATCTTCGCCATTCCGGGCGTCGGATCGCTTCTGGTAACGGCCATTCAGTCGAATGACTACAATGTGGTGATTTCACTGAGCTTTATCTATTCGGCGATGTACATTTTCATCATGCTCTTTGTGGATATTCTCTACGGCATCATTGATCCCCGGATCCGCATTGCCAAGAGTGATGAGTAAGGGAGGACAGAGAAAATGATGCGAAAGAAAAATACAATGTCTGATTCTCCAAAAAGATCGGAAGCCACGTCCGGAGCTTCTGTAAGACAGAATGCCGGACAGACCGGCGGAGCGGTTCTGGCCGCAGCCGGAGGTGCCGCCGCAGTATATGTACCTGTGGATTCTGATTTCGTCCTCAAGGACAATGCCGGCGAGCTGGAAATCGACAGTAACTACTCGGCACAGTCTTTCTGGAAGGATGTCCGGAAGCGCTTTGTGAACAAGAAAAGCGCTGTGGTCGGATTGTTCTTCGTTATCCTTCTGTGCCTTCTGGCTGTGATCGGACCTCACATGGTTCCCTATGGCTATGCGGAGCAGACAGATGGCAAAAACCTTGCACCCCGCATCCAGTTCATCGAGTACCTCGGCATCTTCGACGGCTCGGAGACCATGACCACAACCACGGGATCCAAGCAGGTGAACGGCTATGCAGAGAAGCAGCTTTA
This sequence comes from uncultured Sarcina sp., assembly GCA_964386925.1. Lineage (GTDB taxonomy): Bacteria > Bacillota > Clostridia > Lachnospirales > Lachnospiraceae > CAG-791. The sequence goes on from CAYLUU010000009.1 coordinate 14,903, forward strand.
TGATACCTTCCACTGGTTCGGAACGGACAAATACGGCCGCGACATCTGGAGCCGGACCTGGAATGGAGCCCGCGTCTCCCTGATCATCGCAGTTGCAGCGACCATCATCGACATGGTGATCGGCATGTCCTACGGCTTGATTTCCGGGTATTTCGGCGGGAAGGTGGACATGGTGATGCAGCGCATTCTGGAGGTGTCGAACGGCATTCCGAGACTGGTCATTGTGACCTTGCTGCTCCTGATCTTAAAGCCTGGTATGGTGACCATTATTTTCGCCTTGATGCTGACGGAGTGGATCGGCATGTCGCGTATCGCAAGAGCCGAGATGCTAAAGCTCAAAGAGCAGGAATTCGTACTGGCGTCGAAGACACTGGGTGCTGGATCGTTTTTTATCATCTTCAAAGAAATTCTGCCGAATATCATCGGACCGATCATCACGCAGGTGATGTTCTCTATTCCGACGGCTATCTTCACGGAGGCCTTCCTGTCCTTCGTTGGACTGGGCATTCCGGTACCGCAGTGCTCCCTGGGATCGCTGATTTCGGAAGGATACAACAGCTTCACGACGCATCCGTACCAGATCATTCCTCCGATCGTGGTGATGGCCCTTTTGATGCTGTCCTTTAACCTGATCGCAGACGGCCTGCGCGAAGCACTGGATCCGAAGATGAAGGAGATGTGAGCATGAGCGAAACGAAGAAAAATCCGGAAGAGATCCTGAAAATCCGGAATCTGGACATCAGCTTCCGCACGACGGCCGGGATGGTGCATGCTATCCGCGGCGTAGACATTGATCTGAATAAGGGTGAGACCGTTGCAATCGTGGGCGAGTCCGGCTCCGGCAAATCCGTGACCATGAAGGCGGCCATGGGAATACTGGCTAAGAACGCCGTCGTGAATTCCGGAGAGATTCATTTTACATATACCCATGCCGATGGGCAGACGGAGACGGTGCAGATCCTGGAGAAGGATAAAAAATGGATCCGCAGCCATATTAACGGCAAGCGAATCTCCATGGTGTTCCAGGACCCGATGACATCCCTGGATCCGACCATGAACATCGGCAAGCAGATCATGGAGGGCATGATCTGGCATTACAAGATGAAAAAGGACGAGGCCTGGAAGAAGGCCTGCGAGCTCCTCGAGGAGGTCGGCATCGAGAATGCGGAGCACAGGATGAAGCAGTATCCGCACCAGCTCTCCGGCGGTATGCGCCAGCGCGTGGTCATCGCCATTGCACTGGCCTGCGATCCGGACCTTCTCATCTGCGATGAGCCGACGACGGCACTGGATGTGACCATTCAGGCGAGAATTCTGGAACTGATCAAAAAGGTACAGAAGGAGAGAGGAATCTCTGTTATCTACATCACGCATGACCTCGGCGTTGTGGCGAAAGTGGCAGATTACGTTAATGTCATGTATGCAGGACGGATTGTCGAGAAGGGAACCATCAATGAGATCTTCTACGATCCGAGACATCCCTATACCTGGGGCCTTTTGTCGGCTATGCCGGATCTGGAAACCAATGACGAGCGCCTGTATGCGATTCCGGGCTCACCGCCGAACCTGCTGCATGAGAAGGCGGGAGATGCCTTTGCGCCGCGCAACCGCTATGCACTGGTTGTGGATGACAAGGCAGAGCCGCCGATGTTCAAGGTAACGGAAACGCATTATGCAGCGACGTGGCTTCTGGATCCGAGAGCACCGAAGGTGGAGATGCCGGCGGAGCTGCAGGAGCGCATTGCACGCATGAAGAAAGGAGCCGAAGCATATGGCAGCGAATTATGATGCACAGCCGCTCCTTACGGTGTCGGGGCTGAAGCAGTATTTCAAGGTTTCACGGAATTATACCGTGAAGGCTGTGGACGATGTGAGCTTTGAGATGTACCCGGGAGAAACGTACGGACTCGTTGGTGAGTCCGGCTCCGGCAAATCCACGATCGGCCGCTCGATCATCCGTCTGTACGATCCGACGGCCGGGAAGATTATTTTCAACGGAAGTGACATCTCCGGACACCTGAATCGCTCCACGAGTGATATGCTGCGGACGCAGATGCAGATGATCTTCCAGGATCCGATGGCATCGCTGAATCCGCGCAAGAAGGTGGAGGATATCATCGGCGAGGGTCTGGACATTCATCATACCTATTCCTCAATGGAAGAGCGTGATGAGAAGATCAAGGCGATTCTGAAGAAGGTCGGCCTTGCACCGGAGCATGCAAGCCGCTACCCGCACCAGTTCTCCGGCGGACAGCGCCAGCGTGTCGGTATTGCCCGCGCGCTGATCATGAACCCGAAGCTGATCATTGCGGATGAGTGTATCTCCGCATTGGACGTTTCCATTCAGGCACAGGTGGTGAACCTGATGAAGGACATTCAGGAAGAGACCGGAACCGCTTATCTGTTCATTGCTCATGATCTGTCGATGGTAAAATATATCTCCGACCGGATCGGCGTTCTCCACCTCGGGCATATCCTGGAGACCGGAACGACGGATGAAATCTTCAATCATCCTGTGCATCCCTATACGAGATCTTTGCTGTCGGCAATTCCTGCGCCGAATCCGGTGGTGGAGAAGAGGAGAGTCGCGGAGACGTATGATTATCGGACCTCCGGAATTGATTATACGAAGGGAACGAATCATCTGGTAGAGGGCCGGCACTACGTGAAGTGCACGGACGAAGAGTTTGCCAGGTGGATGCAGATGGAGCCGCTGCGGTATGATGCGTAGGGATGCGGCAGTGCGGCAGGTGCTGCGCGCCGCTGGGTCCTGCGGCTCTTAACACGCGGATTTCTCACCGCTACAGAGCTGGAAAAGAGCGCCGGGGTTGGCTCACCCGCACACATTGATCACAGACGATTTGTACTCGTCCCTGTACATTGTCGCTTCAGCCGACCGGGATTTTGTCCCTTTACGTGTTCCGCAGGGTCGCGTCTGCGCACACCCTGCCGCACTGCCGCTTGGCTGATGACTGCATAAGAAGGACTGCTTGCCTGCAAGCAGTCCTTCTTGCATCTTGCGGGGGATGGCGGGGCAAGGTACAATAACTTGGTTAACGTGTTGAATCATCTAGTGGAGGAAACGACAGTGGCAGATCTGGAACAAAGACTCAGAGAGAGAAGTTATCCCGGCCGTGGCATTCTGGTGGGCCGTTCCTGTGACGGCAGCAAGGCTGTGATTGCGTATTTTATCATGGGACGCAGTGAGAACAGCCGCAACCGCGTGTTCGTGCTGGAGGGAGACGGCATTCGTACCCAGGCGTTTGATCCGGCGAAGATGGAGGATCCCAGCCTGATCATCTATGCACCCGTCCGCGTTCTGGGGAACAAGACCATTGTGACCAACGGCGATCAGACCGATACCATCTATGACGGTATGGACCGTCAGCTGACCTTTGAGCAGTCCCTTCGCTGCCGCGAGTTCGAACCGGACGGACCGAATTACACACCCAGAATTTCTGCTGTTCTTCACATCGAAGGCGGGAAGCTTGACTATGCCATGTCCATCCTGAAGACGGACAATGGGGATCCGGAGAATACCCTCCGCTATTTCTTTGATTACGATGCACCGAAGGCCGGAAAGGGCCGGTTCATTTCCACCTATGAGAACGATGGGAATCCGCTGCCGTCCTTTGCAGGAGAGCCGCTTGCATGCGATTTCGATGAGGACTTCACAGCCGGAATCGACAGCTTTACGAACCGGATCTGGGCAGCTCTTAATGAGGATAATAAGGTGTCACTGTTCACCCGCTTCATTGATCTTGCGAGCGGCGAGACCGAGACCAGAATTGTGAATCGGAACGTTTGAAGGTCATGGTACAGCTTGGGGTGAACAGATCAATCCGTCTAGGGTCCGCTCTCGCTACGTGATTTGACCTAGCGGTACTAAGCTCGCTGTTTGGATAAATCGCTTTGCAATTTATCCGTCATCGAGCAAGTACCGAGGCAAATCAAGTACCCTACGACTGGATTTGATCTGTCCGCCCCCAGGCGCTAAGTGCATGTCGGCAAACTAACAGTAGTCTTAAGGAGTAATCGAATGAATTCTATGGAATTGAAATACGGATGCAATCCCAACCAGAAGCCGGCGCGTGTGTACATGGAGGATGGAAGTGATCTTCCTGTGACGGTTGTGAATGGACGGCCGGGCTATATTAATCTGCTGGATGCCCTGAATGGCTGGCAGCTGGTGTCGGAGTTAAAGCGTGCGACCGGGAAGCCGGCAGCTGCTTCGTTTAAGCATGTATCTCCTGCCGGGGCAGCCATTGGTCTGCCGCTGTCAGAGATTGAGGCGAAGATTTACTGGGTGGCTGATATGGGTGAATTGACACCGCTTGCCAGCGCCTATGCAAGAGCACGCGGCGCGGACCGGATGAGCTCGTTTGGTGACTTCATTTCTCTGTCGGATCGCTGCGATGCCTGCACGGCTCGGTTGATTCAGAGGGAGGTTTCCGATGGTGTTATTGCACCCGGATACGATGAGGATGCACTGGAGATTCTGAAGGCGAAGAAGAAGGGGAATTACTGCATCCTGCAGATGGATCCAGATTATAAGCCGGCACAGTTGGAACACAAGCAGGTATTCGGCGTTACCTTCGAGCAGGGACATAATGACGTCGTGATCGGCCAGGAGATGTTCGAGAACATTGTGACGGAGAATAAAGACCTGCCGGCATCGGTGGTGGACGACATGGCCATCGCCATGATCACTTTGAAGTATACGCAGTCCAATTCTGTCTGCTACGTAAAGGGCGGACAGGCCATCGGCATCGGCGCCGGTCAGCAGTCCCGCATTCACTGCACGAGACTGGCCGGACAGAAGGCGGACAACTGGTGGCTTCGCCAGTCGCCGAAGGTATTGAACCTGCCTTTCCGCGCGGATGTGAAGCGTGTGGATAAGGACAACGCCATCGACCTCTACATCGGCGATGAGTACGAGGACCTTCTGGAGGAGGGAAGCTGGCAGAGAGTCTTCACGGAGAAGCCGGCTGTTTTCACCAGAGAAGAGAAAAAGGCATGGCTTGCGCAGAACACCGATGTTGTACTGGGATCGGATGCGTTCTTCCCCTTCGGCGACAACATTGAGAGAGCCTTCAAGAGTGGTGTAAAATACGTAGCAGAGCCGGGCGGTTCCGTACGTGATGATAATGTCATCGAGGCGGCCAACCGCCACGATATGGTGATGTGCTTTACAGGACTTCGTCTGTTCCATCATTGAGGTTGTTGCAAAAAGGACAGCGGGGAGCAACAGAGGAAACTATTCAGCAGCCGTCTGTCAATTTCATTCGGGAATTCGTCCGCAAGCGGCCGATTCACGTTGAAATCGCAAGGTGCTGAACATAGACACATAAAGGATAGAATATGCGTGTAGGAACTGGATATGATGTGCACCGCCTGGTAGAAGGACGCAAGTGCATCATCGGAGGTGTGGATATTCCCTATGAAAAGGGATTGGACGGCCACTCCGATGCAGACGTTCTGCTGCATGCCATTATGGATGCACTGCTGGGCGCGGCAGCACTCGGCGATATCGGCAAGTGGTTTCCGGATACCGATGAAGAGTGGAAAGGGGCGGATTCTCTGAAGCTGACGAAGCGCGTCGGAGAGATTCTGACAGAGAACGGATTCCTGATCGAGAACATTGATTCCACCATCATTGCACAGGCGCCGAAGATGCGCCCCCACATTGACACGATGCGGGAGAATATCGCAGGAGCGCTGGGACTTGAAGTGGATCAGGTAAGTGTTAAGGCAACCACCGAAGAGCATTTGGGCTTTACCGGACGCGGAGAAGGTATCTCCGCACAGGCAGTGTGCCTTCTGACCTCTCCCCGGGATCTAGTGGCCCAGCAAGTGGCGTTGAACGTGGACGGCAATGCTGGCTGCGGTGGATGCGCCGGATGCCAAGGCTAAGATATTGTGTATCTATTCAGAGCCAAGCAAATTTGCATAAAATGTGCGAGTAATGCTTGCATTGACGAGCCCATTTTTGCAAATTTATTTGGCGAGAACGCCACATGAGCAAAAGGAAAGCTGCGTAGCAGCGATTTTGCGAATGGGCTCTGAATAGGTACGATATTGTATATACACAGGTACAACATGTCGATTCCAGCCGTGGGGTACTTGATTTGCCTCGGTACTTGCTCGATGGCGGATAAATTGCAAAGTAATTTATCCAGACAGCGAGCTTAGTACCGCTAGGTCAAATCACGTAGCGAAAGCGGGCCCCAGGCGGAACGACATGCTGTACCTGTGAGAAGCGGCGTGAATTGCCCCATGAGCAAAAGGAAACATTACATAGTTACGTTTTTTTAACAGAAAGACATCCCATTATGGGCATGATACAGACGATCAAGGACGAAATTGCAATCATAAAGGACCGTGACCCGGCATTGCACAGTGTCTGGGAGGTTTTGCTGTACCCGAGCTTCTGGGCTATTCTGTCCTATCGAAGGGCACACAAGCAGTACCTGAAAGGACATTACTTCCGGGCGCGTTGGATTTCACAGCGCAGCGCGAGGAAGACGAGAATTGAGATACACCCCGGCGCACAGATCGGCAAGGGACTCTTCATTGATCACGGAACCGGCGTTGTCATCGGTGAAACCTCCATCATCGGCGACAACTGTACACTGTACCAGGGCGTTACGCTGGGAGGAACCGGCAAGGAGCAGGGAAAGCGTCATCCGACGCTGGGCAACAATGTCATGGTCGGAGCGGGAGCTAAAGTCCTGGGATCCTTTAAGATCGGCGACAACTGCCGCATCGCAGCCGGAAGTGTCGTTCTGCAGGAGGTGCCGGCGAACTGTACGGTGGTCGGCATTCCCGGACGGGTAGTGAAGATGTTTTCCGGGACGGACGGAAGCGGAGAACTGGATCAGATTCACTTTCCGGATCCGGTGCGGACGGATATTGAGTGCCTGAACCGCGGGCAGTCGGCAGTGGCGAACCAGCTGGTGGATTTGCAGAACGACGTGCGTGAGAACCGCGCACAGCACCGCAAATTCTGGGAAGAGATGGACGCAGAGAGGGCGGAATGCGAGAAGCTCCGCAGAGAATGCGAAGAGCTTCGGACTGAGCTGGAGGCGCACAGAAAGGCCACGGAGCAGGAACGATGTTGACCGGAATCGGCATAGGCGCTTTTGAAACGCAATAAGACATGATATCAGGGGCAGAACATCAGAATATGCGGGAACGGTTCTCGGATGGAAGGTTTCAGATGGTGACCGGACGGCGAGTTTCTGCATAGGGAGGATATAGAGAATGGCAATCGAGATTTATAATACCGAGTCCAAACGGCTCGAGGAATTCAAGCCGATCGAAGAGGGAAAGGTTCGGATGTATGTATGCGGACCGACCGTATACAATCTGATTCATATCGGGAATGCTCGTCCGATGATCGTGTTCGATACCGTTCGGCGGTATTTTGAATACAAGGGCTATGAGGTGAATTACGTTTCCAACTTTACCGATGTGGATGACAAGATTATCAAGGCAGCCAACGCGGAGGGCGTGGATTCTGCCGTGATTTCGGAGCGTTACATCAAGGAGTGCAAACAGGATATGGCTTCGCTGAATGTGCAGCCGGCGACAACGCATCCGCAGGCAACGCAGGAAATCGACGGCATGATCGAGATGATCCAGACGCTGATCGATAAGGGTTATGCCTATGTGGTGGATGACGGAACGGTGTATTTCTCTGTTCGTCAGGACCGCAGCTACGGCAAGCTCTCGCACAAGAATTTGAATGATCTGCAGTTCAACATGCGCGGCATTGCGGTGTCCGGTGAAGACCAGAAGAAGGACCCTCTGGATTTCGTCCTCTGGAAGCCGAAAAAGGAAGGCGAGCCCTACTGGGAGTCGCCGTGGTGCCAGGGACGTCCCGGCTGGCACATTGAGTGCTCTGTGATGTCCCGGAAGTACCTGGGAGAGACCATCGACATTCATGCCGGCGGAGAAGATCTTATTTTCCCGCACCATGAGAATGAGATTGCACAGTCGGAGTGCGCAAACGGAAAGCCTTTCGTACATTACTGGATGCACAATGCATTCCTGAACATTGATAACCACAAGATGTCCAAGTCTCTTGGCAACTTCAAGACCGTTCGTGACATTGTGGCCCAGTATGATCCGCAGGTTCTGCGCTATCTGATGCTGAGTGCACATTACCGGAGCCCGCTGAATTTCTCGGCTGATCTGATGGCCTCGGCAAAGGCGTCCTATGAACGTATCACGACCTGCATGGAGAACCTGAATTTCCGGATTGCGAATGCAAAGAAGGCCGGTGCGGCAGTAGATGCAGCATTGTCTGAGGCAGAGCAGGCGGTTCTCGCAGAGGCTGAGAAGTGCCGCGCTGAGTTCGAGAAGGCAATGGATGATGACTTCAATACGGCGGATGCACTGGCCGGCGTGTTCAATCTGGTGAAGGTGATCAATACGAGCGTGACCGAAGGCTCCTCGCTGCCGATGATGCAGGCACTGAAGGACGAACTGAATGAGCTGTGCGGCGTGCTGGGACTTGTCGCAGAGCGTAAGAGCAGCGCATCGGATGATGAGGCAGCCTGGGTAGAAGGCAAAATTGCAGAACGTCAGGCAGCAAGAAAGGCGAAGGATTTTGCTAAGGCAGATGCCATCCGGGATGAGCTTACCGCAAAGGGAATCATCCTCGAGGATACCCGTGAGGGAGTGAAATGGAAGAAGGCCTGAGAAGAGAGACTGAGCTGACGGAGAGTGATGTCGTTGAAAAGGACCGAAAGGAAAAGAGCCTGAGAGAGGAGGTCCTGGAGGTCTTCCCGCAGAAGGCGGTGGACATTCGGATGTATTCGCCGCTGGCACTGGCATTCCTGGGAGATGGGATTTATTCCGCCATCGTGCGGACGATCGTGATCTCCAAAGGGAATCGGCAGGCACAGAAGCTTCACAATGATACAAAGCGATTGGTTTCGGCGAGGGCTCAGGCAGGAATTGGGGATGCGATCCGGGGACTTTTAACCGAGGAGGAAGAGCGGATCTATCACCGCGGGCTGAATGCCAATCCGCCGCATCATGCCAAGAACGCGAGTCTGGATGACTATCTGAAGGCAACGGCGCTGGAGACACTGTGCGGATATCTCTATCTGAAGGGAGAGACCGCACGGTTTCTGGAACTGATGAAGGCCGGAATCGAGAAGGCCGGATTATAAATCTTCGGACAAATGATTGATCCGCAGAATGCAGCCTCAGAGGATACGATTATTTACAAATCAATGCATAGATGCGAAAAAAAACGAGGCAGGACAAATAACAGGTGTAACAGGAAGGAACGGAATGGAACGTAAGATTTCAAGCCGCAAGTATGCGGAGCAGAAACAGGCAGACAAAGAGGCCGGACGCAAGAAGGGACAGAAACTCCCGAAGGACAGCACCGACAACAATCGCGCAGATCATGCAGAGAATCGCAGAGAGGGCGGCTCCGGACGGCGCGGCGGCAATCGCCGCAGGAAGAGTAGTACACAGGGACAGAATCAGAATACATCCTATGTGAATTACAAGCTCGATGACAATACCACCATCGGCGAGAACGAGAGCCGTGTGGAGGGACGCAACGCTGTGACAGAGGCATTCCGCAGCGGACGCACCGTGGATCGTCTGTATGTGCTGGATGGCTGTCAGGACGGCGCCGTGAATACTATTAAGCGCGCGGCAGCGAAGGCCGGAACGCCGATCAAATATGTCTCCCGTGATCGTCTGGATCAGATGTCGGAGACCGGAAGCCATCAGGGTGTTATTGCGGTCATGGCGGCATATCATTATTCGGAAATCGAGGATATGTTCGCACTGGCAGAGAAGAGAGGAGAGGATCCGTTCTTTATCCTGCTCGACAACATCGAGGATCCGCACAATCTGGGTGCCATTATCCGTACGGCCAATATTGTCGGCGCACATGGCGTCATCATTCCGAAGGATCGTGCAGTCGGCCTGACGGCTACCGTAGCAAAGGCATCTGCCGGTGCCATCAATTACACACCGGTGGTGAAGGTGACCAACATGGCAGCGACCATTGATGAGCTGAAGGAGAAAGGCCTGTGGTTTGTCTGCGCAGACATGGACGGAGCACCGATGACCAAACAGAACCTGGCCGGTGCCATCGGACTCGTGATCGGAAACGAAGGCAGCGGAGTGTCTCGCCTTGTAAAGGAGAAATGCGATATCATTGCCTCCATTCCGCAGAAGGGACAGATCAATTCACTGAATGCTTCGGTCGCTATGGGCGTGCTGTCCTATGAAATTGCAAGACAGAGAAGTCTGTAATTGAGATACAGATGCAAAATAGATAGTATCTGCGGGGAAAATGTGTAAAGAGTATTCTGAGAGCGGAGCCGGTTATTACAACCTGACAGATGAAGAACTGATTATGCGCAGTCGCGGCGGAGATTCCGCTGCGACTGATTTTGTCATGGAGAAATATAAGGGGCTGGTGCGCAGGAAGGCGGCCGATCTGTTCCTGCCGGACGGTGACCGGGATGATCTGATTCAGGAAGGCATGCTGGGACTCTTCAAGGCAGTGCGTGATTACGACTATGGGAAGGAGGCTTCCTTTGCTACCTTTGCAAACCTGTGCGTGACGAGACAGCTATATACCGCAGTTGAAGCGGCAGGGCGCAAAAAGCACCAGCCACTGAACACAGCCCTGTCCTATGATGCTGTGCTGCCCATGGACGGAGCAGGCACAGAATCCGAACAAGGGAGAAGAAACGGATCCCGTTCGCAGAGAGGCAGCTCTGGGACACTGCACTCCGGCAGCGGAAACGGAGCAAGCTTTCTGGAGCTGTTGGCTTCCGAGGAGAATGATCCGGAGCTTCAGTACATCTCGCAGGAGAGCAGCCGGCAGCTGGAGGAGAGCATCTATAGTGTACTCAGTCCAATGGAACGAAAGGTTCTGGATTTGTATCTGTCAGACCTGGACTATCGTGAGATCGCTGCGCAGTTGGACAAAGATCCGAAATCCATGGACAACGCCCTGCAGCGCATCAAGACAAAGGTGAGAAAGCTGCTGCAAGATTGACAATTATTAAACAATTCAAACGAGGAGCCCTGTGACAGGAAAAAACTCTGCCGCAGGGCTTTAAACGTGCGTTATTTTGCGGCTCGTCGGAGCAGTGGAGCGGCATTCGAAATGAGGCATTTTCCGGGCGGAGAGGAGGCGAGAAAACGGCACCGCGTGGCCGCTGCCAGAATTGACTTGAATTGTTAAAAAAGTGTCACAGTTTGTCCTTGCAGGCATATTTTATGGAGGATATAATGTAAACGCTTTCACGGGTTTTGCTGAAGATTTTTGGTTAAAAACATGTGAAATAATATAGATGTACAGATGCGTACTGATAGGATCAATGTGGAGAGGTTCATACCGGACCGGCACATAAGGAGGACAAGGGAATGTCATTCATTGATGGAATTAAGGAACGTGCAAAGGCAAACGTTAAGACAATCGTTCTGCCGGAGGCAGAGGACGAGCGCACCATCCGTGCGGCAGCTGAGATTCTGAGCCAGAAGATTGCAAGACTGATCCTGCTGGGCAATCCGGAGCAGATCTATGCAGATGCAAAGTCCTACGGCGTGCACGTGAGCGATGCAGTCATCGTTGATCCTCAGAACTGCGGCGAGAAGCTGAACAGATATATTGACATTCTGGTAGAGCTTCGCAAGAACAAGGGAATGACTCCTGAGAAGGCAAGAGAGCAGCTGACCACCGATTACACCACGTTCGGCGTGATCATGGTGAAGAACGGCGAGGCAGACGGACTGGTATCCGGTGCATGCCACTCCACTGCGAATACGTTGCGCCCGGCTCTGCAGATCCTGCGTACGGCTCCGGATGCAAAAGAGGTTTCCGGTTTCTTCATTCTGGATGTTCCGAACTGCGAGTACGGACACAACGGCACCTTCATCTTCGCAGATGCCGGACTGAATCAGGATCCTACCTCCGAGCAGCTGGCAGACATTGCCAATGCATCCAGCAAGAGCTATCAGCAGCTGGTTGCAGATGATCCGAAGGTTGCCTTCATTTCCCATTCCACCAAGGGCTCTGCGAAGCATGCACTGGTTGACAAGGTAGTTGAGGCAGTTCGTATTGCACATGAGCAGTATCCGGATCTGGTATGCGATGGCGAGCTGCAGGCAGATGCAGCAATCGTTCCTTCCGTTGCAGCCTCTAAGGCTCCGGGCAGCGAGGTTGCAGGACATGCCAATATTCTGGTATTCCCGAACCTGGACTGCGGCAACAATGCATACAAGCTGGTTCAGCGTCTGGCAAAGGCAGATGCCTACGGCCCGATGCTGCAGGGTATTGCAAAGCCGGTTAACGATCTGTCCAGAGGATGCTACTGGCAGGATATCGTCGGCGTTGTTGCACTGACGGCAGTACAGGCACAGTAATAAAATGAGTGGGTATCTGTTCGGCGTTTGGTCTGTATTGTCAGAGGCTGAACAGATATTTTGCGAGTGGGCACTGAATAGTTCCAGATGTTTTTGGGAAAGGACGAAATACGATGAATATTCTGATTATCAACTGCGGCAGCTCCTCTTTGAAATTCCAGGTTATCGACACTGAGAGCAGTGAGTGCATTGCAAAGGGTCTGTGCGAGCGTATCGGCATTGACGGTATGATCACCTATGAGAACCTTCGCGTGAAGAGCGGCAAGATTAAGACACAGACCGAGATCGAGGATCATAAGAAGGCCATCAGCCTGGTTCTGGATGCACTGACGGATGTCGGAACCGGCGTCATCAAGTCTCTGAAGGAGATCGGTGCAGTAGGACATCGCGTTGTTCACGGCGGCGAGAAGTTCACAAAGTCTGTGATCATTGACGACGAAGTTATCGAGGCAATCCGCGAGGTGTCCGATCTGGCTCCTCTGCACAATCCGGCAAACCTGACCGGTATTCTTGCCTGCAAGGCTTTGATGCCCGACACACCGATGGTTGCCGTATTCGACACCGCTTTCCATCAGACCATGCCGGCAAAGGCATATATGTATGCAATTCCGTGGAAATATTACGATCAGTACAAGATCCGTCGCTATGGCTTCCACGGTACCTCTCATTCCTTCGTATCCAAGGAAGTTGCCAAGTACCTTGGCAAGAAGCCGGAAGAGCTGAAGACCATCGTCTGCCACCTCGGCAATGGTGCTTCGGTATCGGCTGTTGAGTACGGCAAGTGCGTTGATACCTCCATGGGTCTGACACCTCTGGAAGGTCTGATCATGGGAACTCGCTCCGGCGATCTGGATCCGGCTGTTGTGGATTACATCGCAGGCAAGGAGAACATCAGCGCCTATGACGTTGATCAGATTCTGAACAAGGAGTCCGGCGTATATGCACTGTCCGGAAACCTGTCCTCTGACTTCCGTGATCTGTGGACGGCACGTCATGCCGGAGACAAGAAGGCAGAGATCGCACTCGAGGCATGGGCATATCGTGTTGCTAAGTACGTAGGCTCCTATGTAGCAGCAATGAACGGCGTAGATGTGATCTGCTTCACCGCAGGCGTCGGCGAGAACGACTATGAGGCACGCGCACTGGTTTATCACTATCTCGGATATCTCGGCATTGAATTCGACGAAGAGAAGAATGCCAAGACAAGAGGTGAGATTGCAGAGATCTCCAAGCCTGGCTCCAAGGTAAAGGTTATGGTATTCCCTACCAATGAGGAGCTGGCCATTGCCAATGAGACCTACGAACTGGTTACGGCAAATGCCTGAGCGGTTAGCAGAACATTGACGGAACGAAATGGAGATGAATGGCGGGGATACAGCGGCTTGATGGCAGGAGCTGTGAACGAGTGAAAAAACACTTGACAACCCACCGGGACATACATATAATTCGATATGCATGTTTGAAGAATTACGAAGAGTAAGGAGGTGGTACTGATGTCTATTTGCCCTAAGAACAAATCTTCCAGAAGCCACAGAGATAAGAGAAGAGCGAACTGGAAAATGTCGGCTCCGACTCTTGTTAAGTGCAGCAAGTGCGGCGCATTGATGATGCCTCACAGAGTCTGCAAGAACTGCGGTTCTTACAATAAGAAAGAGATCATCGCGACTGAAGATTGATGTTCAAACATCATGAAGCCCGGCACAGCGCAAGCTGTGCCGGGCTTTTGTTTTGCGTTCAGCATCTGCGATAAAGCAAGACTTCCGTTCATGACTGCTTGAATGTGACTGGGGCACGTGTTAATGTTAGATAGATTGCAACTAAGATATCGGAGGTCGGGGGTGTATGGCAGAGCTGATACGAGTCGCGGTGGACGCCATGGGAGGCGACAACGCACCGCAGGAAATTGTGAAGGGAGCGGTAGAGGCTGCGAAAGAGAAGCAGCAGCTGCAGATCCTGCTCCTGGGAGATGAAACGAGAGTTGGCGAAGAGCTGGCAAAATACGAGTATCCAAAGGAACGCGTCACTGTCGTTCCTACAACGCAGGTGATCGAAATGGCAGAGCCTCCGGTGAATGCCATTCGGACCAAAAAGGATTCCTCTATTGTTCGGGGAATGAAGATGGTTCATGATGGTGAGGCGGATGCCTTTGTGACAGCTGGATCGACCGGTGCCACACTGGTTGGCGGTCAGGTCATTGTTGGGCGGATCAAGGGAATTGAGCGTCCGCCGCTCGCGCCGCTGATGCCGACATCGGGCGGACCGGTGCTGCTCATCGACTGCGGTGCCAATGTGGATGCGCGGTATTCGCAGCTGGTACAGTTCGCGCAGATGGGTTCCATCTATATGGAGAACGTTGTTGGAATTCAGAATCCCCGGGTAGCGCTGTTCAATATTGGCGCGGAAGAGGAGAAGGGAAATGCCCTGGTCAAAGAGACATATCCCCTGCTGAAGGAGCTGGGTGATCAGGGGAAAATCAATTTTATCGGCAACATTGAGGCAAGAGACATTCCGGCCGGTGCGGCGGATGTAGTGGTCTGCGATGCCTTTACCGGGAATGCGATTCTGAAGATGTACGAAGGCGTGGCTTCCACACTTCTCCATGAGATCAAGGATGCACTGATGAGCACCACAACCGGAAAGCTGGGAGGCCTGTTGATCAAGCCTTCTCTGAAGACGGTTCTGAAGAAGTTCAGCACCAGCTCCTATGGAGGAGCTCCACTGCTGGGACTGCGGGGACTGGTTGTGAAGACACACGGAAGTGCCAAGGCCGTGGAGGTTCGTCACTCAATTGAACAGTGCATTACCTTCCAGAAGGCCGACATCAACGGACAGTTCAAGGATAAAATGCATCTGATCGACCGAACGAAGAAGAATACAGAATCGGACGGACAGGGCTGATTGCTCCGCATGACAAATACAGAAAATCGTATCTATTTAGCAGCCACCTTTCAATTTCAATCATGAATATGTCCGCAAGCGGCCAATTCATGTTGAAATCGCCAGGTGCTAAACAATACAGAAAATCAAGGAAAACGAGGACAAAACAATGGATGAAGACATGAAGAAACTGCAGGCAATTATCGCGGATGTGCTGAACGTGGATCCGGATGAGATTACAACAGAGACCACATTCTCAGATGATCTCGGGGCAGATTCCCTGGATTTGTATCAGATCCTCATGGGAATTGAAGAGGAATACGGTGTTACTGTTCCGCAGGAGGAGACCGAGAACATCACGACGGTTGCAGAGGCTCTTGAGCTGATCAAGAAGGCAACCGGTAATCTCGACTAAGAAAGGCTGAGTCAATCAGCGATTCCCCGGAGGATATGTACCATATCGTAAATCGACAGGGGAGATGCTGCAGATGTGGAAGGATATTCAATGACAGAAACCATGAGACCGGAGACGGCGGAACTCGAGAAACGCATCGGGTATACGTTTCGTGACCGGTATTTGTTGGAGTGCGCTCTGACGCACACCTCCTATGCGAACGAACAGAGAATTCGGCGGTATGAGGATTACGAGCGTCTGGAATTTCTGGGAGATGCTGTTCTGGAAATGGTGTCCAGTGAGTTTCTCTATGACAAGTATCCCAAAAAGCGCGAGGGCGAGTTGACGAAGCTGCGCGCATCACTGGTATGCGAGCCGGCGCTGGCATTTTGCGCTAAGGATCTGGATCTGGAGAAATTCATTCGCCTCGGGAAAGGTGAGGAAGCGGGCGGCGGCCGCGGAAAGGCCTCCATCATTTCCGATATCATGGAGGCAATGATCGGCGCCATGTATCTGGACAGCCGGGATGTTTCTGTACCCCGGAATTTCATCCTGAACTTCATCCTGTCGGATCTGGAAGGGAAACTCTTATTTTACGATGCGAAGTCGATTCTGCAGGAGCGCTGTCAGAAAAAGGGACATGAGATTTCCTATGAGGTCGTGGGTGAGGAAGGTCCCTGCCATGACAAGACCTATACCGTTCAGGCCAGAATTGATGGAATAGAGAGCGCAACAGGAAGCGGACGGTCCAAGAAAGCGGCGGAGCAGGCAGCAGCCTATCAGACATTGCTGTCCATGCAGGAGAGCAAGAAAAACGCATCGGTTTAAAGACAAGGGAACGAATGTATCTTAAGAGTATCGAAATACAGGGCTTCAAGTCCTTTGCGAACAAAATTAAGCTGGAATTTCATAACGGATTTACCGCAATTGTCGGACCGAACGGCTCCGGCAAGTCAAACGTGGCGGATGCGGTTCGCTGGGTGCTGGGTGAGCAGAGGGTGAAGCAGCTGCGCGGCGGTTCCATGCAGGACGTTATTTTCTCCGGGACAGAGCTGCGAAAGCCGCTGTCTTCGGCGTATGTAGCCATCACCTTTGACAATTCGGATCACAAGCTTCCGGTGGATTATCAGGAAGTGACGGTGGCAAGACGCCTCTATCGAAGCGGTGAGAGCGAATATCTCCTGAACAATGTGCAGGTTCGTCTGCGCGATGTGCAGGAGCTGTTTTATGATACCGGAATCGGTAAAGAGGGTTATTCCATAATCGGACAGGGCCAGATTGAGAAGATCCTTTCGGACAAGCCGGAGGACCGTCGTGAGCTGTTCGATGAGGCGGCCGGCATTGTGAAATTCAAGCGGCGCAAGGAAACCTCAGTTAAAAAGCTGGAGAACGAGAAGGCTAATCTGGTCCGTGTCAGTGACATCCTGGCCGAGCTGGAGCGCCAGGTCGGGCCGCTGGAGAAGCAGGCCGAGAAGGCACAGATTTACCTGAAGGCTCACGAAGAACTGAAGAACCTGGATGTGAATCTGTTCCTCATGCAGAACGGCGAGGCCGTGCAGCAGCTGGAGGATATGAAGAGCAAGCTTACTCTGGCCAAAGAGGAACTGGCACAGACCGGCGAGCAGTATGAGGCCTCCAAGACAGCCTATGAGCAGCTGGGAAGTGAGCTCGAGGGTCTCGAGAAGGAAGTGGAGTCCGCACGGGATGACATTGCACGCAGCAACGTGGTCCGCAACCAGCTGGAAACCCAGATCAAGGTCGCGGAGGAATCCATTCGCTCCATGACGGGGAATGCAGAGCATTTTCAGACGCGCAGAGAATCTGTCGGAGAGGAAATCCGGGAAAAACAGGAAGAGCGGGCAACCATTGCCGGCGAAAAGGGCGGCATTGACAGCGAGATGGACGAACTGACCGGCAAGCGTCAGGCGGCAGCGGATGAACTTTTGAACGTTCAGGAGACGGAGAATCGCCTGAGCGAGTCCATGGACGAGAAACGTTCGAACCTCATGCAGATCATCAACAGCCGCGGTTCCATCAAGGCAAGGATGGCTGCCATGACGACCAAGAAGGAGCAGTATGAGCAGCGCAAGGCGGAGCTGACCTCCAAGCTGGTCCGGGCCTCCAGCGACGAGGCAGAACATGACAGAGAGCTGGAACGTCTGCGGGGTGTGTTCGAACAGGTTGCCGGAGAGGTTGCAGACCTTGGAGACCGCCAGAAAAAGCTGGAAACCGAGATCGCAGAGTATAAAAATCAGCTGACAACAGCAGATGACAGGCTCCGTGCCACTGAGGTGGAGTATCATCAGGAGAAATCCCGCCTGGATGCATTGGCGAATCTGACAGAGCGATATGAAGGATTCGGCGGCAGCGTCAAGCGTGTGATGGAGCAAAAGGACCGGGAACCCGGCCTGATCGGCGTCGTAGCAGACCTGATCAAGACAGAGCCCAAATACGAGACCGCCATTGAGACGGCTCTCGGCGGCAGCATCCAGAACATCGTGACGAATGATGAGGATACGGCAAAGCGTATGATCAGCCTTCTGAAACGGGAGAAGGCAGGACGTGCTACGTTCCTTCCTCTGACAGCGATTCGGAACAACCAGGGCTTCAACATGATGGGAGCGCTGAAGGAACGCGGCGTCATCGGCCTGGCGGATACGCTGGTAAAGACAGCACCGGAATACCGGGATGTGGCGAGGTCTCTTCTGGGCCGCATTCTGGTCGTGGACAGCTATGACCATGCCGTGGAAATCTCCCGCAAATACCAGCAGAAGATCCGTATGGTCACGACGGATGGTGAGATGTTCATGCCGGGCGGTGCCATCAGCGGCGGACAGTTCCGCAACAATTCCAACCTGCTGGGCAGACGTCGTGAGATGGCAGAGCTGGAAAAGCGGGTGAAGGAGCTGAAAGCTTCCATGCAGGAAATGGAGAATTCCATTGCCGCAGCGAAGGAGGCGAGGAATCGTCTTCGCGCCGAGCAGGAATCGGTCCGCGTACAGCTGCAGGCGAAGTTCATCGAGCAGAACACGGCCCGCATGAACATAAATGCAGAGGAAGAGCGCAAGAAGGAATCGGCGGAAGGCTATGTAGCACTTCGTGAAGAGAATCTCTCTATCGAGGATACCCGCACCAGCCTGGAACAGGAAGAGCAGAACATTCAGAAGGAGCTGGAGGAATCGGAACGTACCGAGCAGGAAACCGATGCGGCCATTGCATCGATGACGACCGAGCTGGCCGAGCTTCGCAAAACGGAAGATGAAAAGCTCTCTGTTGTGCAGCAGTGGGATCTTGAAATCCAGAAGAAGCGCCAGAAGCAGGAATTCCAGGAACAGGAGCTGGCCCGCGTGGACGGCGAGCTTAGCCGCCTGCGGGCAGAGCTGGATGAGATTGAGAACAGCATCGAGCAAGGCGCACAGGCCATCACGGATAAGCAGAAGAACATCGAGATGCTCCGCGAGACCATCGAAAGTGCCCACGATAATCTGGAGGAAAAACAAAAGCTCCTGGAAAACAGCCAGCAGAGACGAACAGAGCTCTCTGCCCAGCAGAAGGAAGCGTTGGCGAGCCGTGAACAGCTCTCCGAAGAGAAGACGCGTCTGGACAAGGAGGTTTTCCGTCTCGGCGAATTGACGACCAAGTCGGAAGAAGCCATTGAACGCCAGATCAATTACCTCTGGAATGAATATGAGCTGACGCCTTCCCAGGCAGCCGAGATGCGCGATGAATCCATGACGGACCTGCCGCAGATGCGCGGCCGCGCGGAGGAACTCAAAAAGCAGATCAAGGGACTCGGCAGCGTCAATGTCAATGCCATTCAGGAATACCAGGAGGTGAAGGAACGCTACACCTTCCTGAAAAACCAGCACGATGACCTGATCGCTGCGGCAGATTCCCTGGAGAAGATTATCGAAGAGCTGGATGTGCAGATGCGCAAGCAGTTCAAACAGCAGTTTGCACGGATTCAGACCGAATTCGACAAGGTCTTCAAGCAGCTCTTCGGCGGCGGTTCGGGTAAGCTCGAACTCATGGAGGATGCAGACATCCTCGAGGCAGGCGTACGCGTCATTGCACAGCCGCCGGGCAAGAAACTGGTGAACATGATGCAGATGTCGGGTGGAGAGAAATCGCTGACGGCTATTTCACTTCTGTTCGCCATCCAGAACCTGAAGCCGTCCCCGTTCTGTCTGCTGGATGAGATCGAGGCTGCGCTGGATGAGAACAACGTCGTTCGATATGCGGATTATCTGCGGAAGCTGACGGACAATACACAGTTCATCGTCATCACGCACCGGCGCGGCACCATGGACCGCGCGGATCGCCTGTACGGTATTACGATGCAGGAGAAGGGCGTGTCGACGCTGGTATCTGTGAGCCTGATCGACGAAAAGGATCTGGCGTCATAAGAAATGAATCAGAAAGGAGGCTCTCAATGCCGGAAGAGGAAAAGAAACCGGGCTTTTTTGCAAGACTGAAGAATGGCCTTGGCAGAACCAGAGACAATATTGTGGCGGGAATGAACCGTGTGTTCAGCGGGCACAGAGCCATTGATGATGACTTCTACGAAGAACTGGAAGAAATCATGATCATGGGCGATATGGGCGTGCAGACCACGGATCAGATTCTGGAACAGCTGCGGACACAGGTTCGCGAGCAGCACATCCATGAGCCGGAGGCCTGCAGAGAGCTCCTGATCCAGGACATCCGCGAGCAGATGCATGTGGATGAGAATGCGTATGATTTTGAAGATGGTCCCTCCGTTGTTCTTATCATTGGCGTAAATGGCGTCGGCAAGACAACCTCCGTTGGAAAACTCGCGGATATTTATAAGCGGCAGGGCAAAAAAGTGCTCATCGCCGCAGCTGATACCTTCCGCGCCGCAGCCTATGATCAGTTGAAGGTCTGGTCAGAGCGGGCCGGCGTTGAGATGATCTCCGGAGCCGAAGGCGCGGATCCTGCAAGCGTTGTGTATGATGCAGTGAATGCGGCGAAGGCAAGACACACGGATATTCTCCTGTGTGATACGGCGGGACGCCTGCAGAACAAGAAAAATCTGATGAACGAGCTGGAGAAGATCGGACGGATCATTTCCAGAGAATATCCGGAAGCGAAGAGAGAAAATCTGGTGGTTCTGGATGCGGCAACCGGTCAGAATGCGCTGTCTCAGGCAAGAGAATTTTCGCAGGTGACGGATCTGACGGGAATCATTCTGACCAAAATGGACGGCTCCTCGAAGGGCGGCATTGCCATCGCGGTAGAGTCAGAACTCGGCATTCCGGTAAAATACATTGGTGTCGGAGAACAGTTGGAGGATCTGCAGCGATTTAATCCGGACGATTTCGTACGGGCTCTGTTCGATGCGGAGCCGGAAGGCAAAGAATGCGAAGATGAATAGGGATAAAAGTGTACTGATCCAGATATGTACTGAATGAACAGATGAGAGACAAACGCGGCAAAGAAAAGAACAGCGAGAAACACAGCCTGATGCTGAAGCCTGGTCAGAAGCATTTCTGGTATCTGGCCAATCTGGTTATGCTGTGTACGATTACGTTGCTGGCACTGATTGGGGCGGCCTTGTGCCTTGTTCGCGTCCGGAATGCAGTGAAGGAAACGAACGAGCTGAAGGAACAGCTGGAAGCACTTCAGGGAGATGCGAAAACCCTGTACACCGAGGAAGAAGTTCAGTCCAGAGAGAATCAGGCAAAAGAAAAAGGGGCTTCTGCGGAACGGGATAAGCTGCTGATGCAGATCCAGTCCTCCATGGAATCCGGAGGCAGCACGGCATCCATGCTGCGGGAACTGTTCTCGGATGACATTGTTGTTGTCAATGGCGGCAAGTACTATTTCTATCCGATTCTGAATACGGTGAAACGGAATTCCTTTCAGTCGGCGGACTTTTCGCTGAGCGATGACGGAAGACTGCTGTACAGCGGCGGCGACAAGGTGAAGATGCAATCCGGCATTGATGTATCTGAGGACAACGGCGATATTAACTGGCAGTCAGTGTCGGAGGATGACGTGGCTTTTGCCATGATTTGCGCAGGCGGCCGGAAGACGGATGCGAAGGGGAAGAGCTCATCCTGGGAAGATGACAGGATGGGAGATAACATCCAGGGGGCTTCTGAGGCAGGTCTCCATGTTGGCATTTATTATGTATTGGGTGCCTCCTCAGCCGAGGAGGCCGAAGAGAGCGCAGAGCAGCTGATCCAGAGTCTGGAATCCTACGAGGATAAAATCACCTATCCGGTTGCGGTCTGGGTGAACCAGTCCTCGGAGGATGAGAATGCGGTTCATCAAAGCCGCGCGGACTGCACGGATTATGTGCTGACCTTCTGCGAGGCATTGGACGCGGCAGGCTATGAGCCGCTGATCTACGGAAACCTTGCGTCATTTGTCATGGGCATGAACATAGAAGATCTGGAAAAATACGACAAGTGGATCGCCAATACCGGCGCGGGGCTGTATTTTCCCTACCAGTTCAGCATGTGGCAGTATTCCACCACGGGAACGGTACATGGCATCTCTACAGAAGTTGGACTGGACGCGAGCCTGACA
>CAYLUU010000010.1:0-8131 GCA_964386925.1 uncultured Sarcina sp.
CCCTACCGATACACCGCCTTCCGTTCCTTCAGCTCCGCATAGATCTCGGAATAGCTGGTATAACGAATCCGACTGATTTTGCCGGCGCGAAGTGCCTTTTTGACGCCGCAGTCAGGCTCCATCAGATGGTTGCATCCCTGAAAACGGCATTCCTTTGCGTAGGGAATGAATTCCGGATAGAAGTTCTTCAGCTGATCTGCTTCTACATCCTGCAGATACAGGGATGTAAAGCCCGGCGTATCCACCAGAAAGGTGTCCTTTCCTGCCTGAAGGAGTTCAACGTGCCGGGTTGTATTCTTGCCGCGCGCAATCTTTCGAGAGAGCTCACCGGTTTCCATCTGTGCCGTGGGACAAAGCTGATTGATCAGAGAGGATTTCCCTGCTCCGGACGGCCCTGTCACAACGGTTGTCTTATTCTGCAGAACCTCCCGCAGCTCCTGCATAGACTCCGGTGTTCTGGTACTGATGAACAAAAGCCGGCAGCCGCAGCTCCCATACACACTCTGCAGCTCATCGATCTGGTCCTGGATAGCCAGGTCCTGTTTGTTAAAGCACAGGATCGCCGGCACGCCCCGCAGATCCATGGAGATCAGAAAACGATCCAGCATATTATAGCTGGGTGCCGGGTTCGTGATTGCAAACAGAAGAAGTGCCTGATCCACATTGGCCACATTGGGACGCACCAGCTCGTTGCTGCGGGGCAGGAGCTCCTGCACGCTGCCCTCCTTCGGATCGCTCACCACATCCGTGATGTCGAACCCCACGTTGTCACCTACCAAAGGCTTCTGCTTCAAGGCGCGGAATACGCCCTTGGCGCGGCAGCGGTAGATGGTTCCGTCGCTGTACACCTCATAAAAGCCGGCTATGCTCTTGATAATCTTGCCTTTCGGCATGGCGTCATCCTCTCTGTGAATTTTCTGCCAAGGGTCCGGTACAGCTTGTGAAAACAGCCAGTACATTGTTTTCCGGAATCCATGCAGCAGCCTCACACAGCTGTTGCATAAAACCGCTGCGGCCTGCAGATCAACCACAGGCCGCAGCACAATAACTCCAGTTATAAATCATTACAAAATTTTGACTTCGGGGCAAGCATTACGACTCCGGGGTAAAGGTCAGCTGCCTTGTTACCACCCTCTGGCCGTTCACTGCATCCGCCGCCTGTGATGCATAGCTCATCTGCAGCGTTCCCGTTGCACTGGTAATTCCGGTAAAGCTTGCAGGTACCGGAAATGTGGTTGTGGTAGTATTCAGGAGCGTTTGGCCATCCGCCGTAATGATTACGACATAAACCTGCGTCCCCGCTACATAATCCGGAGCCTCCTCCGACGTAGGAGCTGTCACCTCTGCAGAATAGGAATACGTGGTCGTTTCTGTCTTGCTCGCCTTACCGATGGTCAGATCCACAGAAGTATTCGCATCCACGAACGTATCTGCCTTTACGCTCTGCGCAATAACCACCCCGACCTTGTTCGGATCATCGGTCTCTGCTTCCGTTGTTGTTCCCAGTTTCAGATTGTTCTCAGACAGAATTGCCATCGCTTCTTCACTGGAAATGCCGGTTACATCCGGCACCTGAATCTGATCATCCCCGCCTTTACCGGTACTGATCGTAATGGTAATCGTCGTCTCCGTCGGCACCTTGGTTCCTGCCTCCGGCGACTGGGCCATGACATCGCCTTTTTCAACCTCAGAGCTATCACCGTCCTGTACGGTAATGCTGCTGAACTGGCTTTGCTTGAGCTTTACAACTGCCTCTGCCCGGCTCAGTCCTGTTACATCCGGTACAGCAACTCCGCTCTGCCCCGTACTCACAGTCAGAACAACGCTGCTGCCGGCTTCTACCACGTCTCCTGCGCTCAAAGCATTGCCGCTGCCGTCCGCCGCCGAGATTACAATTCCTGATGCCACCGTCGTGGATTCCTCATAGGTCACTTCCGGAATAAGCCCCAGCGAATTCAGGCTGTTCTTCAGCTCTTCTGCATTTTGCCCCGCCATCTCCGGCAGCGTCACGCCATCTTCTGTACTGACAGCTGCGCTATTGCTGCCCCCGAATGACAAGAGTCCCATTTTGCTCGCAGCGAACAGAATAATGATCAGTCCAATGATGATTGCCGCCAGAATGGACAATACCGTGATCATGCGTTCCCGTTTCGGATCATAATTGTCTGCATAGCGATCCTCCCCATAGGAATCCTCGTATCTGCTGACATTCTTGCGAAGCGGCTCATCCAGACGTTCCTGTCTTCTGGGTCTGCGGCTGGAAGTCTCACGTTCGTCATAATCCGCATATCTTGAATTG
Organism: uncultured Sarcina sp.; assembly: GCA_964386925.1. GTDB lineage: Bacteria > Bacillota > Clostridia > Lachnospirales > Lachnospiraceae > CAG-791. Next base: position 2,300 of record CAYLUU010000010.1, read on the forward strand.
GAATGTGTCTTTTGCGCGTCGTACTCATCGCGAACAGCATGTGCATCACGCGGTTCATAGGAATCTCGGCGTGTTCTGCGCTCATACTCCTCTGCATAACGCTCCTCATACAGATCACTGCCGGCATAATCCGCTTCGCGGTTCGGAATCCGAGCATCCTCTGCATAGGATTCTCCTGCATATTCGCCTTCCGCATAGCCAGCCTCTGCATAGGACTGCGCCGCCGTATAGGAATCGGAACGGACGTCATCGTTCTCTGTCCGCACAGCTTTCTCATAGCCCCGGTCCCTGCGCCTTAACTCTTTCGCATATACTTCCGCATCAGATGCAGATACTGCATCGACATACGCTCCGGCCGCGGCGGAGGCTGCAGAAATGCGCCCGGTGTTCCCAGCTCTTCTGCGGATCTCAGACTGCTCCGCCGGCGCCGCCATCCGTGTCGCACCGTCTTCGTCCGGGTTGATCACTTTGACAAAATCATCATTCGGATGAATCAGCGACTGCTTCAGATCCCCGATCAGCTCCGTCATATTCTGATATCGCCGGTCCGGACTCTTCTCGCAGCACTTGAGTACGATCTGCTCTACGCTCCGCGGAATATCCGGAACGAATTCCAACGGCGACGGCATCGGCGACTGAATATGCTTGATCGCAATCGCCACAGTTGTCTCCCCGTTGAACGGAACGCGCCCGGTCAGCATTTCGAACAGAGTAATTCCCAGCGAATAGACATCACTGCGCTCGTCCGAATAGCCGCCTCTTGCCTGTTCCGGTGAAGTGTAATGAACAGATCCCATTACATTGGAGGTAATGGTGTTGGACGTCGCTGCCTTTGCAATGCCAAAGTCTGTAACCTTCACCTTGCCATCCCGCGAGATCATGATATTCTGCGGTTTGATGTCGCGGTGAATAACATGATTGGCATGTGCCGCCTGCAGGCCCATGGAGACCTGAATGGCAATGCTGATGGCTTCCTTTACCGTCAGCCGCGATTTCTTCTCGATATATTTTTTCAGCGTGATGCCGTCCACATACTCCATCACGATGTAGTACATGCCCTTTTCCTCGCCAACGTCGTAGACGTTCACGATGTTCGGGTGCATCAATCCTGCTGCTGCCTGCGCCTCTACCCGGAATTTCGAAACAAAATTCGCATTGTCCGAGAATTCCTGCTTCAGCACCTTAATGGCAACAATTCGATTCAGTTTGTGATCCTTTGCTCTATATACGACGGACATTCCGCCCGTGCCGGTTTTCTCCAGCACCTCGTATCGGTCCGCAATCAGCATGCCGATTTTGATCATGTGTCAATCTCCTGTCAGGCAAACGCATCCACCAGAATAACAGAAATATTATCCAGTCCGCCGGCCTGGTTGGCTGCAGCAACCAGCGCTCTTGCCTTCGATTCCAATGTCGCATTGTCACGGATGATTCGTCCAATCTCCTCATCCTCAACCATATTCGTCAGGCCATCGGAACACATCAGTACCAAATCTCCCTTGCGAAGATTGGTTGTGAAAAAATCCACATCCAGATATTCTTCTGCTCCGACCGCTCTTGTAATCACGTTCTTATCCGGATGGTTTCTGGCCTTTCTGGCATCCAGACTGCCGGCCAGCACCATTTCCTCCACCAGGGAATGGTCAACGGTAACCTGACGGATTCCCTCCTCATTCACAATGTACAGACGGCTGTCTCCCACATTAGCTGTGTGCAGAACACCGTGCTCCACACAGGCTGCAACCACCGTTGTCCCGCAGCCGCTTAAATCCTCCCGCATGCTCGCCGTTGCGTGCAGGTTCTGATTCACCGTGTGAAGTGCATCCCCCAAAATCTCCATCACAGCGCTCTTGTGACTGGCCGCCGTCAGGCGCAAGGTCTCACGCACGGTAAAGCGGGATGCATAATCCCCCGCTCTGTGTCCTCCCATGCCGTCTGCCAGGAGATACAGATTCGGAAGATTCCCCACGCTCTCATCCGTCGCACAGACATAATCCTGATTCATTTTTCTTCTCATACCGATATCGGTAATGGAAAAAGAATGCATGTCTTCCAACCTCGCTGTGGCTGACCAGCCACTCATTTCATTTCTTCTGCAATGTGCCGGTGACGCAGCTGTCCGCACGCGCCGTCAATATCCCGTCCTAACACTCTCCTAATACTAACATTTATTCCATGTTTTTCAAGTTTGCCCCGGAATGCCTGCACTGCCGACAAATCCGGCTGCTCGAATCCCCGCTCCTTCACCGGATTCACAGGAATCAGATTGACATGCGCTGCCGCGCCGCCCGCAAGCGTTGCCAGCTCCGCCGCATCCTCTTCGCTGTCATTCACATCCTTGATCAGACTATACTCAAAAGTAACGCGGCGTCCGGTCCGGGCAAAATATTCCCGGCAGGCGCCCATGCATTCCGCAATCGTATACTGGTTGGCAATCGGCATGATTTTGCGCCTTTTCTCATCCGTTGTTGCGTGAAGTGACAAGGCCAGCGTGATGGAGAGGTTCTCTTTTGCAAGATCATACATCCGAGGAACGATGCCGCAGGTACTGACGGTTACGTTTCGCATCGACAGATTCAGACCGTTCTCATCCGTCAGCATCCGAAGGAACGTCAACAGGTTATCGTAATTGTCCAGCGGCTCCCCTGTTCCCATAACAACCACATGGGAAACCTTCTCTCCTGTCAGTCTTCCAATCGTGTAGATTTCCTCCAGAATTTCCCCGGGCAGCAGATTTCTGCGCAGTCCGTCCAATGTGGATGCACAGAACTGACACCCCATCCGGCAGCCAACCTGTGAGGAGACACAGATGCTGTTGCCGAATTTATATTTCATAAAGACGCTCTCGATGGTCTCCCCATCCGGCAGGCCGAAGAGGAATTTCTGTGTTCCATCCAGTGCAGAAATCTGTCGATCCAGAACTTCCAGCCGCGTCATTGTATAGTTTTCCTGCAGCCAATTCTTCATCTTCGCAGGAAGATTGGTCATTTCATCATAGCCTTCCACCCGCTGCACATGAAGCCATCGGTACAGCTGGCCGGCACGGAATTTGGGAAACCCCGCCGCCGTCAGCTCCCGCGTCATGGTTTCCAGTGTTCTTGATTTCACATCCGGTTTTTGTTCGTTTTCCATATCCCGTCATTCCTTTTTACCAGTGCAGCATTCACAAGGCAATCCGCCTGGCAACGCTGAACATTTTACGAGGCGCCTGACAGCAAACACATGCGCATCGCAAATCCGGCCAGGGAAGCGCCTTACTCAACGCTCCCCTGATTCTTAGCCGCAGGCTTCCGGAATCTCGCCATAAAGAAACCATCCGTCCCATGCACATCCGGGAAGAGCTGCACATGATTTCCCTCTATTCCGGGGAAGCCCTCCGGCAAATAAGGAGTCAACGCTTCCGGAATAAGGCCAAGCTTTTTCTCAATGTACTCTGCCATTTTCTCGTTCTCCTGCCGGTTAATCGTGCAGGTGGAATAGATCAGAACAGCCCCCGGCTTCAGCACCCTGGCCGCATTGGCTGCAATCTTCTTCTGCAGCTTAACCAGTGAGTGCAGTTTCTCCGGTGTCACATTGTATTTGATGTCTCTTTTGCGTGTCATGACGCCAAGTCCGGAACAGGGCACATCGCAGATCACAAGGTCTGCTTTCTCGAATAATTCCTCCCGCACGTTCGAGGCATCATTTTCCGCAACGATCACATTGTGCAGCTTCATACGGCCAAGTCCCGAGCGAATGCGATCGGTCTTCTCCCTTGTCAGATCATAGGAATACACCTGGCCCTTAGGAAGATACGCCGCTGCCAGCATAGTCTTGCCGCCCGGTGCCGCACACAGGTCATAGACCGATACATTTCCGGCAAGGTCTTTTGCCCGACCTGTCAATCCGGCCGCCTGTGCCACCAACTGGCTGGATTCGTCCTGCACCGTCCACTTGCCTTCTGCAAAACCAGGCAGTCCCGCCAGTCCCGGCACATGCCGCAGCTGCCGGCAATCCTTGGCCCATCTTCCTTCCAAAACCTCTACACCGCTTTCCTGCAGCCCAGAAATCACCTGTTCCTTTTCCTCTGCCGTCAGCCGAGGATCCAGGCGCATGCAGACCGGACGAATTTCCATCATAGCGCTGCATAAGGAGTCCAGTCGTTCTCTTCCCAGCTGATCCGACCAGAGCTTCAGAATTTCTCTTGGAATCGAATATTTCTGCTCCAGCGCACTCCACTCATCGCTGCTGTCCGCATTCTCTGCTGCAAATGCCGCAGACACATCGGATCCCTTTTCCGCATTGCCGGCCGTCGTCTGTGCCGGCTTTTTCCCCGCAACTACGATGACTGCGCTGCTGGGTCTCGTGCGCACTGTTTTCGGCGCAGGTGCGGTCGGAACATAGTCTCTTCCTTCCTTCTTAGCCGCCTCCTTTTCCCGGCAGACACTCCGCAGAAGTCCATTCACGAAGCTCGCGGACTGCGCCATTTTACGCCTTTTGCAGATCCGTACCGCCTCACTGCAGGCTGCATAATCCGGCACCCCGTCCATATAGAAAATCTGATACAGGCTCATTCGCAAGAGACAGCGCACGCCGGATTTTATTTTAATAGACGGATCCTTCAGGTGATTCTGAATCACGGTATCCAGCTCGATTTCCCGTTCAATGGTCCCTTCCGTCAACCGCTTCAGGAACGCCCTCTGTGACACAGGTAAATCGCTGTATCGATCCTGCGTTCGTTTCAGGAGCACATTCGTGTAGGTTCCGTGCACCTCATGCTCCGTCAGAATATTCCAGACAAGCTCGCGAAGGTTCACCTCTTTGGAACGCCTGCCGGAGCCTTCTTTCCTCTCTCCGGTTCCCTTTCCTGCTCCCGGTTTTCCGTTTGCTGCCATACGGCCTGTCTCCTGCTCACTCATTCTCTCTTTTGCCTTTCCCCACACCGGTTCTGCTGTGCTCTTTTTCTTCAATAAGCAAAGCCTTTATTCTCCTTGCTCGTGTGCTGAATCTGCGAAGGATATCAGCAACAGCACACTGTACAACTCTATACAACATAGAAGGCGCGGCCCTTTCGGGACGCGCCCATACTGTGTTTTTACCTGTGATCCCGATCTCTGCGGTTCGTCAGCAAGATCAGACGCAGGAGCTGCAGGATGGAAGATGCCGCAGCCGCCACATAGGTCAATGCCGCCGCTCGAAGCACCGCCCTTGCTCTTCGATTCTCCTCGGTTCCCAGGATGCCGTACCCTTCCAGCATTTTCAGTGCCCTGTGAGACGCATCGAATTCCACCGGCAGTGTCACCAGCTGGAAAAGAACGCCCAGTGAGAACAGCACAATTCCAATCGTTGTAAAGGTATCCGAAAGCCCTGCCGCCAAACCGATGATCACAATCCATATGCCGATATTGGAGCCAAAATTCGCCAGCGGCACCAGTGCTGTTCTTAGCTGCAGCGGCAGATACCCCTGCTCATGCTGCATGACATGGCCGCATTCATGTGCTGCCACACCAAGAGCTGCAATGGATCTCGAATTGTATACCGAATCTGAGAGATTTACCACCTGCTTCGACGGATCATAATGGTCCGTCAGCTTGCCGGATACATGCTGCACAGCGACATTACAGACACCGTTTCGCTGCAGGATCATCCGTGCCGCCTCAGCCCCTGTCATTCCGCAGGCTGCTGCAATCCGCGCGTATTTTTCATATGTGAGATTAACATGTGCGCTCGCTGCCAGACACAAAACGGCACCGACCAGCACCAGAATCATTGTAGGATCCAGATATCCGTATCCATACCCATAGTATCCGCCGTACATTTTCTGTTCCTCTCTATATCAGATATCAGCTTGGC
>CAYLUU010000010.1:8231-27788 GCA_964386925.1 uncultured Sarcina sp.
CAATTGCCTGCTAATTGCCTTTTTGAACAGCCGGCTCACTTGCAAACGTGTACCACGTCTCACTTCCGCCTTCCGAGAATCTCTCCCGTCTGTATCCTGCAGCCCATGAGGAAAGCCTCTACCGGCATTCGTTTCTTACCTTCGAGCTGCAGCTCCTTCAAGGACAATAGCCCATCCCCGGTCTGCACCATCAGCGCATTCCGGGTAACCATCATCACCGTTCCCGGCTCTGCATCGCGGAACTCTCGGATTGCCGACGTCTCGCAGCCAAGAGCCTCCAGCTCTTCCTGCGTAACCGGTGCTGCCATCCACAGCTTCAGGAGCTTTCCGTTCCAATAGGTAAAGGCGCTCGGCCAGGGATTCATCCCACGCACCAGGCGGCCAATCGACACGGCGCTCTTGTGCCAGTCAATGTATCCCATATCCTTGCGCAGCATTCTGGCATAATTCGACTGTGCATTATCCTGCGGCACAGGGGTGATGGTTCCCGCCTCGATTTCCTTTAATGTGCGCAGTAGCAGCGATCCGCCCATCTGCGAAAGTTTCTCGTACAAGGAACCCGCGGTTTCCTCCGGCTCCAGCGTAATCTTCTCCTGCGTCAGAATATCTCCGGTGTCCAGCCCCTCATTCATCTGCATGATGGTATCACCGGCTTCCTCCTGTCCGTCCAGAACGGCCCACTGAATCGGTGCTGCTCCTCGATAGTGCGGCAAGAGTGATCCATGGATGTTAATGCAGCCGTACCTTGGCATTTCCAGAATTTCCTTCGGCAGAATCTGTCCGAATGCAGCCACCACCATGATGTCTGCCTCTTCCTCCCGCAGCCGCTCCACAGCCTCCGGGGCCTTCACCTTCTCCGGCTGAAAAACAGGAATTCCGTATTCCAAAGCGCATTTCTTCACATCCGAGGGTGCCGGCTGACCGCTTCGGCCCTTCGGCCGATCCGGCTGCGTCACAACCAAAGATACTGTATGCTCTTCCGATTCTGCCAACGCACGCAATGCCGGCACAGCAAAATCCGGCGTTCCCATGAACACGATCTTCATTGCTGCCTACTCCTCATTGTTCTCCATCAGCTCCTCATTATCAATGAGGCCGCCCTCTGCCAGCTCCACATAGAGTTTGCCGTCCAGATGATCAAACTCATGGCACATTGCTCTGGCCATCAACTCGGTTCCCTCGAATTCGAAAGGCTTAAGGTTGCGGTCGTAAGCCACTGCCTTTACGTAATTCGGACGGGTTACCACGCCCGATTTTCCCGGAACAGAAAGGCACCCTTCATAGCCGGTCTGCTCGCCGGAGCTCTCCACGATTTGCGGATTAATGAACACCAGCGGCTCATTCTGCTCCTCACTGATATCAATCACAACGATCTTCTTCAGGATGCCGACCTGCGGTGCCGCCAATCCAACGCCGCAGGCATCATACATTGTCTCCAGCATGTCATCGATAAGCTCCTGCAGCCTCGGCGTCATCTCCTTGACTTCCTTGGTTTTCTTGTTCAGGATCGGGTCACCGATCTCACGTATTGTCAATAATGCCATCTCTCCCTGCCCTTCTAAAACTACTGCACTGCTGCGCAGCTTTTCATATCTAATACGGACTTAATACGGATTCATCGGGTCAAAGTCGAACTGGAACATGGTGTCCATCTCACGACTCGCCTCTGCCGCACGCCGCACAGCTGCCTCCACGCCGTCTTTACAATCGATCAGTGTATCATAATCCGCGCTTTTTATGTAGAGCACGTACCGGTACTCATCCCGGAGCTTCTCCATAGCAGCGGCGGCCGGCCCGATGATCAGGTACCCGTTATTTCTCTCCGCGTTCTTCTGTGTAGGATCTGCTTCTGGTATTTCATTTGCTTTGTCCGCGTTTGGTCCTATCCGTTTCGCAAGCAGACGTTCCAGCAAAGCCCTGCTCTGCCGGGCGAACAATGCGGCATGTTCTTCCTTTCGCGAGGTGATCTGAATTGCCAGCAAATGCTCTGCCGGCGGATATCGCAAGAGCCTTCGATACGTCATTTCCTCCGCATAGAACCCGGCATAATCCTGATGAGAGGCATGCACGATGCTGTAATTCTCCGGATCATAGGTCTGAATCACGACATTGCCCGGCTTGGTTCCTCTCCCGGCCCGTCCTGCTGCCTGCGTCAGGAGCTGAAAGGTTCGCTCCGCCGCCCGGTAATCTCCCATGTGCAGGGACATATCTGCCAACAGAATTCCCACCAGCGTCACGTTCGGGAAATCATGCCCTTTCACAATCATCTGCGTGCCGATCAGGATATCCGCCTCTTCGTTGGCAAAGGCCGACAATATTTTCTCATAGCTTGACTTGGTCTTCGTTGTATCCGCATCCATTCGCAGAATCCGCGCTGCCGGATAGGCCTTTTTCAGCAGCTGCTCCACCTGTTCGGTTCCTGCCTGAAATCCGCTGATGTACGCAGATCCGCACTCCGGACAATAGTCCGGCATTTTCTCTTCATGACCGCAGTAATGGCAGACAAGCTTCCCCCCACCGTGCAGTGACAGGGAAACGCTGCAGTGCGGACACTTCGGGACATAGCCGCAGCTCCTGCAGGACACGAAACCGGAAAAGCCGCGCCGATTCAAGAAAAGAATGCTCTGTTCTCCTCTTTCCAACCGCTCCGACAAGAGCCCCGCCAGCCGCCGGGAGAGAATGGAACGGTTTCCGGCGCGCAGTTCTTCCTTCATATCTGCGATTTCCACCGCGGGGAGGCTCCCACCGGTCAGACGCCTGCGCAGCGTATAAAGCCGGTATTCTCCCTTCTGTGCCCTGTAATAGGAATCCAGCGACGGCGTTGCAGAGCCCAGTACTACCACGCCATTGTGCATCCTTGCCAGCTCTTCCGCCACATCCCTGGCATGATATTTGGGCATGGATTCGTTCTTGTAGCTATTCTCATGCTCCTCATCCATAATGATAGCGCCAAGGTGCGGAAATGGCGTGAACAGAGCAGAGCGCGGTCCAATGATAACATCGATTTCTCCGCGCCTTGCCCGTTCAAACTGATCGCTTTTCTCACTCTCGGAGAGGGTTGAATTCATAACCGACACCCGATCTCCGAAGTGCCGGTAAAATCGCATCAAAGTCTGATAGGTGAGTGAAATCTCCGGGATCAGCATGATAGCCTGCCGCCCGCGTGCAATGATTCCCTCTATGATAGCAATATAGACCTCTGTTTTGCCGCTGCCGGTGATGCCGTGCAGAAGGCTCACACGCGGTATCGTCTCCCCGACATCCGCCCCTTCCAGCTGCTCTTCCTGCCGTCTGCAATCCGCCGCAGTATCCTTTTGGGCATTTCCATTCTGCTCCTGCAGCCTGTCATAATCTGCCAGAACACCTTCTGCCGACGCCCGCTGCTCCGGACTCAGGGAGATTTCTGAAGTCTCCGACTGCTCCACATTAACCGGATTCCGAAGACTCTTTTTCGTTTCAATCTCCAGAATGCCCTGCTTCTCCATCGCAGTCAGAACCGAGGCCGTCACATGGAGCTTTTGAATAATAAGTTGATAGGGCTGCTCGGGCAGCTCCATCAATCCCCGCAGGACGCGTTCCCTCGCCACCTGATGCTTCATGGCGCACTGATGTCTCTTCTTCTCTGCCTCTTCCTGACTAAGGAGAAGGCGGACCGTTTTCTCCTCCACCGGCTTTGCCTGGCTGCGGCTCGTCAGAACCGTTTTCAGTGCGACTGCAAGGGTAGAGCCATAGCGGTGCTTCATCCACAGTGCAAGGCGAACTGCATTCTCGCCCGTCTCATCAGATCCGCTGACCGCAACATCCAGGATTTCCTTCACCTTTTCATCCGGATAATCGCAGCTGTCCGTAAAGCCAATGATATATCCCTTTCTGTCCGAATCTCCCTTCCCAAAGGGCACAACAACAAGACTCCCGAGGCGGAGCCTGGTGCTCAGCGCTTCGGGAATCCGATAGGTAAACGGATGGTCCAGCCGACCATGTGATATATCAATGATGACCTGTGCGTATCGATGCATGTATGTTTCCTGCAAATTTGTTACTGTAAAAACCCCAGCCAGCGACTGCGGGAGTGTCGCAGACACGCAGCCGCTGATGCCTGCTTTCGCAGGCATCTACCGGGTTACTGCGCAGACTTCAGAATCTCTGCAATGATCACTCTTTCGTCCATCGGATACTTCTGACCTTTAATCTCCTGATAATCCTCATGTCCTTTTCCGGCCAGCACAACGATATCGCCGGGCTCTCCGTGATGAATCGCATAGGCTATGGCCTCCCGGCGGTCCGCGATCGTCACGTACTGTCCGTTCGTTTTCGAGATTCCCGTGACAATGTCCGCAATGATATCCATCGGCTCCTCATCGCGCGGATTATCCGATGTAATGATGGTCAGATCCGAAAGCCGTCCGGACACCTCTCCCATCTCGAAGCGGCGTACCTTCGAGCGATTGCCCCCGCAGCCGAACAATGTCACCAGCCGATGCGGGTGATATTCCTTCAATGTAGTAAGAAGGCTCTCGAGCGCCACTGCATTATGCGCATAATCGATCATCAAGGTAAACTCATCGCTGACCTTCACCAGCTCAATTCGTCCCTTTGCCTTCGCTCCCAGCAATGCCTCCTCGATGTCCGTTTTCTGCACACCGAATTCATGGCAGATAGCAATCGCAGACAGCGCATTGTATACACTGAACCTTCCGGGAGTCGGCACCTCGCAGGCAAGCTCCATGATGCCCTTCGTGTCAAAACGAATCCCCAGCTCTCCCGGCTTTTCCACCAGCTGCAGATCCTCCGCATACAGATCATTCTCCGGCTGCATGCCATACCGCAATACTCTGCAGCTGCTGCCCTTCAGAATTGCCTCCGCATGCGGATCGTCCCCATTCACAATTCCCAGGTCGCACTGCCGGAACAGGAGGCTCTTGCAATGCAGATAATCTTCGAAGCTGTCATGCTCGTTCGGTCCGATGTGATCCTCTGACAGATTGGTGAAAACGCCAATATCGAACTGGATGCCTGCCGTCCGATCCAGCATCAGTGCCTGCGAGGAAACCTCCATAACAACAGCCTGCACGCCATCGTCTGCCATCTCCCGCAGCGTTTTCTGCAGGAGAAGCGATTCCGGCGTTGTATTGTTCGCCGGGCGGTGTACCTCATGCCAGGTGGATTCAATTGTTCCGATCAGTCCCATATCCACTCCGGCACGCTCCAGAATCGACCGCACCAGATAGGTTGTCGTAGTCTTCCCCTTCGTGCCGGTGATCCCGATCATCTTCATGCTCCGTGCCGGATAGCCGTAAAAGGCCGCCGATACCAGCGCCATGGCGCGCCGTGTGGACTTCACACGAATGACCGCCACTGCCTCTGTCTCGGAAGTCTCCGGCAGTTCCACGGCATGCTCTACCAGAACAGCTGCTGCTCCGGCCTCCGCCACCTGCGGCACATAACTATGCCCGTCTGACTTTGCTCCGCAGATGGCAAAAAACAACATTCCCCGTCCAGCTTTCCGCGAATCATTGGTAATATTCTCTATCTCACGTTCCAGAAGATGCCTGCCGGTCTCCGACTCCTTCGAAATCACCTGCCCCTGATGGTCCAAAAGCTCATAATCCAGTTCCTTTATCAATTCCTGCAGCTGCATAATTATCCTCTCCGCTTTCGATCTCTATATCTTCATCGATGTTTTCGCGTTTTCCATTTCAGTATACCTCATTCGCGCCGTTTCCGTTTGCTTCACCTGCTGCATCGCCACATTTCACGCATCTGCAAATGCAGATATCTCCACGGTCTGCTTCCGGCTGGTTATTTAAAAACCGGTATTCATTTAGGGAAACGCTGATTAAAGCGTTTCCTTAGCATCCATGCAGCAACACGGCCGCCGCTTTTTAGAAATGCTTTATAAATTTTAGAAATTCCTTAGAACGCGTACATATTTTCAACACATTTGACCTTTATAGTCTTTATCAAGATAGTTACTTACTCACTATCTCCCCCCTCATAAGAAGTAGTAAAGAAGAAGGCATCTGCGAAAGCAGGTGCCTTTTTCACGCCGCTGTACCGGCACAAATCCGAGGCTGTAAACGGAAATGTCCGCTTCTGGCCGGCATGTGAACTGTAGCTTTTTGCATCTGTCACATGTCATGATGTTGGAATTTCAAGAGCATCCATTTGCTCCAGCGAGAGTTTGCTGCAAATGTGCAGCGGCTTGCCGGTAAATGGCTGGATCAGGTCCACTGACACAGCCTGCAGCAGAGCATGCGGTGCATCGCTGCCTTCTCCGCCCGGCATGGACTTTATATGCTCCCCGTACAAAGTCCCCGCTTTTGCCATGGTCTGAAGCCGCTCTGCCTCCCTTCCATAGAGAGTATCTCCCACCAAAGGATGTCCGATCGACGCCATATGCACGCGAATCTGATGCGTTCTGCCGGTATCAATATGCAGCTGCAGAAGGCTCCTATCCGTCTCCTCCCACTCCTGCAGCACCTCATAATGCGTCACAGCGCGAAGGCCGTGTTCCCCAGGCTGACACACACGCATCTTCATGAGGACGCCTGGCACCTTCTCCATATCCCGGTCAATGCAGCCGATCTTCCCCCACACTGCTCCTGCCGCATCCGTTCCGGCAGTCTCCTCCGCGCCTGCGGCCGCGTTCGTCTCCACCTGCTTGGTCCCGGCAGGGCATTGTTTTATTGTGGCTTGCATATCAGCAAACCTTCCCTCCACGATAGCCTGATACGTTCGGAGGAACTGCCCCTCCTGCCGCTGTCTCTGGAGACGCGCCGCCGACGCACGGTTCCTTGCGAACACGAGAACTCCCGAGGTTTCCTTATCCAGGCGTCCAATGATCCGCAAGCCGGATGAATCCTTCAGATAGGCCGTCAGATAATTGGCCACCGTATCCTGGTAGTGTCCGGGGCACGGATGCACGACCTCTCCCGCCAGCTTGTCCACGGCAATCACGTCTTCATCCTCGTACAGGATGCGGACCGGTCCCTGCGTTGGAATCAGCTTGCCGCTATCCCGCTCCTCCGGCAGTACAATCCGCAGCGTCTCCCCCGGCTGCATTCGCTTCGTGACGCGAATCGGCTTCCCATCGCAGGTGATGCCCTCCGGCAGGAATTTTGCCGCACTGATCTCATGTCCCGTCACTCGGACGCAGTTCTTTAAAACCAGATTCACAAGACCGCCTGCCGTCTGTGCAAGATCCTCCTCTTTGAGTGTGTAGGTCAGTATTTTATCCATTTCACTTGGTTCCTTACCTTCCATCCGGCATAACGATTCCGATCCCATTCGCAGAGTGCAGCTATGCTGCTGCAACATCTTCTTGCATTTTCTTTTCTGCAGCTGTTCAATGATGCATGGTTATGCATTTCTGCATCCGCAGTTTGTGTTCCTTTGGAAAATCTCGATATAGCTGGCCAAATCGTATTGAGGCAACTGATTGTATCGAAATCCAACCAAAAGAGAGGGGATCATTATGACAAATTCATCGAACTGGCAGCTGGCCGGCATGAGCGAGGGCTGGCAGAAACGTGCGAAGGTCTGCATCCTGGGCATCCTGTTCCAGGGCTTTTTCCTGTCCTTCCTGATCGAAGTGAATCTGGGGACCGACCCTTTCACTTTCATGAATGTATCGTTTTCTGACCGCATCGGCTGGACCTTCGGCAACTGGCAGCTGGTTCTGAACCTTGCGCTCCTTGCCGCCGTAATCCTGACCTCCCGTCTGCATTACATCGGTATCGGTACCATCGCCAACATGGTGCTCATCGGCTACATTGCCGACTTCTGCCGATTCCTCTGGAAACTCTGGATCCCGGAATCCGTCTTCGCGCAGAGCACCACACGCATTCCGATCTTTATTATCACACTGGCAGGCTTTCTTGTCGCTGCCGCGGTTTATATGAATGCCGGAATGGGCCTGTCTCCCTACGATGCACCGCCCACGATCTTCTGCTCACGTTTTACAAAGCTGCCTTATTTCCTTGTACGAATGATCTGGGATTTCTCCGCTATTCTCATTGGGCTTCTCGCCGGCGGCCATCCCACCATCGCCAACCTCATCATGGCTGTCACGCTCGGTCCTGTCATCTCGGCCATCGGACACTGGATGCAGCAGCACCTGTCCCTGTGAGTGTGCTGTCCACTCGCCTTTTCATTCCAATAACATTTCCGTCCGTCTTCTGCATTCGTCCGCAGGAGACTGAAGTTCTGCATTACTTCCAGAATTTCAGTCCCTTGCGGTCTTTTTTCGGCTTGCGGTAACGATAGTAGATATTACGCAGCACCAGGAACACACTCGCACCCAGGGAGAAAATAAATCCTGCCGCACCCAGCGCCGGAATCCCCATAATCTGCGGCTGCATATCGGTCGTACAGATGATAGCAGATGACATGAGAAGGGCCGCAATGCAGACACCGATCACCAGATTGCGGACCAGCGCGTAAGCCACGATTGTCAGCTCATCCTGCGCACTCATCACGATATTCACCTTCGCACGTCCGTGCAGGAATTCATTCAGGGAATCCGTTGTGAGTGCCGGAATCTCGGCACCCTTTTTTACCGCTCTGTAAAGCGTTCGTCCGCTGCTCCCCAGCTCCTTCTTCCAGTCAAACTGATGGATATAATCCTCTGTAAACCGTGTCACAGCAATCTGGAACATATTGATGTCCGGACTGATCTTAGCCAGAACACCTTCCACATGGGCAAGGCCACGGCACAGCATTGTCACGCCGTGCGGCAGACTGATGCCGTTTTCCTTCATAATCTCCATGAGCTCAGCGAGGACCTCCGCAATGTCGATCCCGCCCATGGAGGCTGAGCCGTAATTATCCAGGAAATCCCGCAGATCCTTCCACAGCTTCGCGTGATCCGGCCGTCCCCGGAACTCGCCGATTTCCAGAACCGCATTCTCCACCATGGTCACATCATGCAGCGCAATGCCCTGCACCCCTTTCGCCATGACCTTCCGATCCTTCTCCGAGAGGCGTCCCATCATGCCCATGTCAATCCAGACAATCTTGCCTCCGCTGACCTTCACATTGCCGGGATGCGGATCCGCATGGAAAAAGCCATCATCCATCACCTGCTTGATAAAGTTGTTGACGTATTTCGTCCCGATTTCATGAAGGTCATAGCCGCCCTCTTCCAGTGTCTCCTTATCATTGATAGCAATGCCGTCAATGTACTCCATGACGAGAACGCGGCTGGTGGTGAACTCGTGATACAGCTTCGGACAGGAGACATACACGATTCCCTTGTTGTTCCGGGCGAACTCCTCCATGTTGGAGCCTTCCTTCAGGAAGTCCATTTCCTCCTGGGTCACACTCCACAGCTCATCGAGAACCATGTTCAGATCCACCAGATTCTTCAGATCTCCCACCGGAGGCATCAGGCGGACCAGCCGGTGCAGCAAACTGATATCGCGAGCCATGATGTCATAGATGCCCTTGCGCTGCACCTTAACCACCACATCCTCGCCGGTTCGGAGCACTGCGCGATGCACCTGTGCAATAGAAGCAGAGCCAAGCGGCTTGGGATCAATGGACTCGAACACTTCGTGCCAGTCCTGCCGGTAGGAGCGGTTAATGACCTCCTCCACCTCCTCGAACGGCATCGGCGTAGCCTCAGAATTCAACTTCATCAGCTCGTCACAGTAGCGCTTCGGCAGGATATCGGAATGCAGCGACATGATCTGTCCGAGCTTGATGTAGGTCGGCCCCAGCTCCTCCAGAATAATGCGCAGCTTCTCCGGCGTAATCCCCCGCGTAATCTGATTGCGCACCAGAACGTCCTTGATCTCCGTAAGACGTGAACGGTTGTCCTGCGCCTCTTTGTTCTCTTTTTTGCTGCTTCGCTGCGATGTTCTCTCTTCTTCCATCTGAGTTCTTTCTCCAATGCCGATTCCGCTCTATAGAATCCTCTGCTGAATCCACTGCTAATGCGCAGCAGCGCAGGGATCTGCTGCCTTCATCCCATCTGTCAAAAGCTCCGCCACCAACAAGAGGGCCGCAGATTTCTCTGTGACCCTCCCGTTCGATTTCCTTCACCGATTTCTTCTGTGCGAAACCAACTCTGTCCTACGCTGCACCGTTACATAGATTTTTCTGCTCAGTGCCCAGCATATCACCACGCAGCGTACTTACTCCGCTGCCGCCTCATCCTGCACTACCTCATCTGCAGGCTCAGCCTGTACAGCCTCTGCTGCTGCAATCTGCTCCTTGAGTTTTGCCAGATCCTCTGCAGACAGTCCGGAAACGAGATCTGTGAAGTTCTTCTGCTTCTTCTCTTCCTCGAACTTCTTCTTTTTCTCCTCTGCATTATGACGAAGCTCCTGATTCAGAGCCTTGCCCTGCTCCACGGTAAGCTCGCCCTTTTTCACCAGATCACTCAGGATCTCACCGGACTTCTCAACGGATGTTGCTGCTGCGCCGATTCCGATCAGGAAAAATTTCTTGATTCCATCACCCAGTTCCATTTGTAACACCTCCTAATACGCCGCCTGTTTGCCAGGTGCTCTTAACTGGTCCCATTATACCACCTGACCAACGTTCAGAAAATCCTTATATAAATCATCTAACGTTACCAGCTGAACTTCTCCTCGAGCTTGAGCTTCAAAAAGTCCTTCTGTAAATCCTCCTTTCGAAAAAATATAGTAGTGATATACATTTCCTTTTCCGAAAACCGATGCGTAACTCCGAATCAGTTCGAGCTCATCTACTCCGATTTTCTCATTCCGGTACTTGCATGAACCAATGATATAATCTCGCCCCTCAACCGGAGTTCCAACAATATCAATCTGTATCTGTTTTTTCTTTTCCGGGTCCGTCCCCCACCATTGTCCGATTTCATTGAGCTCAATTAGGAGATTCTCCGCGTAATAAAGCAAATACTCCTGACACATTTTTTCAAATACCAGTCCCATGTAATCGGAAAAATATTGTTTCACGGCATGTGGGTAGGTTTTTCTGATTCTTCCGGAATCAATTGCACTCATATTTGTCGGCACAAATCGATACCAAAAGCGAAAGAAATTGTCTGCCAGAAGATAGATTGTTTTCTTTCCCGGCTTCTCTGTTATCGGTGTTTCTTTTTTGACAAGTCCAAGATCAATCAATGTTTTCAAATATTTTGATACAACAGCATTTTCCGCTCCTGTCTTCAGCTTGATTTCATTCATTCGGGAAGCCCCCTCAGCAATCGCCTTGATAATTGCATTATAAATTGCCGGCTCCCGAAGCTCCTGTTTCAGCAGGTTTGCAGGTTCTTCATACAGATAGCTGGATCGATCAAAAAAATTATCCAGTAAGGCTTTATCCACATCATCCCTTACATCCAGCTTATTGATATAATGCGGAACACCTCCCGTGATCCCATAAATTAAAGCATTGTCCTCCGCAGATAAATCAGGGTTGAACTCTGCCGTTTCTCTGTAGTTCATCGGCTCAATTTTAAACTGACCTGTACGTCTTCCATACAGAGGGCTTTCCTGGCCAAGTACCTGATTTTCCATGAAACTCATCGATGATCCGCACAGTATCAGATACATTTGGGACTCAGACCATTTGTGATCAATAATATGCTGCAGCATCGCAGAGATAGCTGGCTTTGACTTTGCAAGATACGGATATTCGTCAATAACAAAAACGATTCTCTTCTCTTTGGAAAGTACCGTCAGTTCATCCAACGCCGCATCGTAAGATCGAAACTCCGGCGTAATTTCTGCATCCGGACGTTCAAAGCTCATAATCGATTTAGAAAGAGCCTCCAGATTTTCTCTCTCTGTTGTATTCAATGCAGAGAAAAAGACGGTCGGCTTATCCTTGCAGAATTCGTTGATCAATGCCGTTTTACCGACCCGTCGCCTGCCATAAATAACAATGCACTCAAATCGATTCTCCGCATATCGTTTATTCAGTTTGCGAAGCTCCTCCTCGCGGCAATAGAACTGACTCATATTGTTGCCTCCAAAAATATACTCGTAAGAAAGTAACTCATGAGTTACTTTCTTACGAGTATATTACTCCGACATTTCTACCGTGCCAACAGATTTTCTGTTTTCAGAACATCAGCCGCATCTGATGCCACTCTACATTTCCGTGTGTGGATTTCTCAGATACCCCTTCGTCCTGAAAGCCGAACCTGGAATAGTACGCGATCAGCTTCTCCTTACAGGTCAGCACCAGTCCCTTCCGGCCCTGTTCTCTTGCATCCGCAATAGCCCTTTTAATCAGCTCTCCCGCATAGCCATGCTGCCGATAGGCAGGAATTGTGTTGACACCGAAGATCATCTGCCATGCGCCGTTCTCGTTGTGCATCTCCGCCTTCTCGTACATCTCATCCGTCAGATCCGGCTCATCTGTCACAAATCCGTCCACGAAGGCGATAAGCTTCTCCTCCTCGAACATCAGCCAGAAATGATCGCCGTAATGCTCAACTCTCCCGACAAACTCCTCTTCCGTTGCCGCTTCCGCCGGCGAGAAGCACTCTGCCTCAACTTCCGCAATCGCCCGAATATCCTCGCTTTTCGCATGCCGTATTGTCATACTCTCTCCCTTATGCACGATAGGTGCCGGTATAATTCTTCCAAGGAAACGCTGATTAAATCATCATTTCCTTCGTAGCCTCCATCGTGAGAAATGCTTTCATCAGTACTTTCCTAAATCTCTTGTCTCGCAGTATAACACTCCTTGCCGTTTTCGTCCGATTCGACATCCGGAATACACAATCATCTCAATCGCCAAAAACGCTGAAGCCCCCGCCATTCCCGGCAGGTCCCCAGCGTTTTTGTATATTTGTTTAGCACCTGGCAATTTCAACATGAATCGGCCGCTTGCAGACGGATTCATGATTGAAATCGGCAGGTGAGTGCTAAATAGATACTTTTATTCACCGATAGCTTTCATTCAGGAGCCCGGTTCCATAGGAAATCTGTACCACGATCGGTCCCGCCGCATGCGGTGCAACCGTATCCTCGTTGAACAGAATGCAGAGATCATCGTCTCCCATGAACCACTGCACTTCATCCTTGCTAAACATCGTCTTCACGGTCGATTCATAATCTGCATTGAAACCTCCGCTCTCACTTTCCTGTGCCTTCAGCGCATCAACAACTGCCCGCTGCAGTCCATCATAATCGTCGACCACATCCTTCAGCGTCAGCTGGCTGCCCGTCTTGGTATCCATCGTATATCCGCGATAGATCGTGTCCGGATGAGCTCCCATGCACTCTGCAGCATCTTCCTTCACATAGCTGATCACCTTATCGTCAGCTCTCTTTACATAGACCGAATCATCTGCCTGGGGAGCTCCCGCATCCTTATCGGAGTACAGCACATCATCAAGCTCATCTGCCCCCTGATTGAAGTAAGTCAGCACCGACACCTTGCTCGCCGGCTCTGCCGCCAGAACCGTTCCGCAAATGGTCATGCTCATTGCTGCTGCAGCGACAATGCTCGCCGCCGTTCTATAAAATGCTCTTTTCTTCATGTTCTTCGAATCTCCTAAAATATCTTTATTATCTACTCACCGCCGTAATCATCTGGCATACGATGTATGCGCTGCTGATCAGAAGTGCTGCTCCCATAACGATTGCGATTGACATAATTTTTATCTCCTTCTCCCTGCCTTGCAGGTGCTGTGTTTTTGTTATGAGCGCATATTAGCAGTGACGCCGTAACCAAGGTGTAACTGCTCTATCCCCACACACGTTTGAATAAAAAAGACGCACCTATTTAGCACCCACATCTCGATTTTCCTACGGAAAACCTCGATGTGGCTGGCCAGAGGGGCTCCCCCCCTTGGCCACCTGCCAATTTCAATCATGAATCTGTCCGCAAGCGGTCGATTCACGTTGAAATCGCCAGGTGCTAAACAAATACAAAAAAGACACCTGCCATTCCAGCAGATGTCCTTTTTGATTTGATTATCTTTTATTTACTCTATGCCCCGCTTCTGATAACCCTCTGCCAAAAGCGAAACAACCGTAATATTCCTTGATCTACAACAATGCCAAAAGCTTTGGTACGAAGATCCACAGACCAATCACAGCTGCAAAAATCGCCGCCACTAACACTGCCCCGGCAGCCGCATCCTTGGCCTTTTTCGCCAGCGGATGCCTCTCCTGCGTGGCAAGATCCACCACAGCCTCCACAGCCGTATTCACGCATTCCAGGCTCATGACCATTCCGAAGAGAATGAGGCACGTAAACCATTCCTCTCTGGAAATTCTCAGGAACAGACCGAAAACAACGACCAGCACCGCCGCACAGCAATGAATCTGCATGTTCCGTTCCTGCCGGATGGTATTAAAGATTCCCTCAAAGGCATAGCCGAAGCTTCGATACAGAGGCTGCTTTTTCACTCTTTGTCTCTCGCTGTTCTTTTCCGCCTCACTGTTCATAGTTTTCTTTTCCTCGTTCAATTCTATGTTCCGGCAGCTTGGAACCATTCAGTGCCATTCACAAAACTACTGTGCAGCTTTATTCCGGTCTGCAGACGGGCTGCAGCATTCACTCCGGCAGCCGTACTTCATGCTCGGTCTCTGTTCCGTTACGGAAGGCATCCGCCGCTTCAAAGCAGCTGATCATCATATGTCCTACGGCCTGTCTTGTGTAGAAAGCTGTGTGCGGACTCATGATCACATTCGGGAAAGAGCGCAGCAGCGCCATATCATGATTATCGATCACATCTCCGATGCGGTTGTAGTAATACAGCCCGTCCTCTTTCTCCAGAACATCCAGTGCTGCGCCGCCGACCTTGCCGCTCTCGAGTGCCTCGATCAAATCATCCGTGTCGATCAGCTTGCCCCTCGCCGTGTTCACAATGAGCACGCCGTCCTTCATCTTCGCAAAGCTCTCCTTATTCAGGAGATGATAGTTTTCTCCGGTCGAATTGGTATGGAGCGTAATCACATCCGACTGTGCATAGAGTTCGTCCAGTGTCACATACTCTGCGATCTTCCGAACTTCATCGTTCTGATACGGATCGTAGCAGATGAGCCGGCACCCCATCCCGGAAAGGTGCTCCAGAACCGTCCTGCCGATGCGGCCGGTCCCGATGACTCCCACCGTCTGGTAGGTAATATCTTCTCCCATTTTGCCCTTCAGCGAATAGTCCTGTATATCCGCCCGTTTCAGAATCCCGACGATCCTGCGCTGGAGCATCAGCATCAGCATGATGGCATAATTGGCAACGCCGGACGGCGGATAAGATACGTTGGCAACCCGCATGCCGTGTGCCTTCGCACAGGCAAGGTCCACATGGTCGTATCCGATGGACCGGCAGAGAATATATTTTACCCCGATAGAGGCAAACCGCTCCACCATCTCAGCCGACATATCGCAGGGTGTCATGCAAACCGCATCCGAACCCTCCGCCAGCTGGTAATTGTCCGGCAGCGGATACCCTGCCGCATAGTCGAACTCAATCCCGAACTGCTCCGAATATTCCTTGGCAAACGCCAGCTCATCAAACTCCCGCATGTTATAGAAAAAGATTTTCATTTCATTGCATTCCTCCTGCCGATCAGAATTCTAGTTCATGTCGGCGGAACAATGCAACTGTAATCAGGTAGAAACCAACGATATAGACTGCCACGCGAATCATCGTGCCGGCGTCCGGAATTCCCAGAATCAGCTTACTGTTCAACGACTCCAGACTCTTGCTCAGGAGGTACTGGGACAGATGAAGTCCTCGAATCACCTGCAGGTTCAGTGCTTTCTCCAAAAGCGAATCTACGAACGTCAGACTCAGGCCCAGATAGACAAGGGATGCAATCCCCGTTCCCTGCAGCAGGAATGCGAAGATCATCGCCGCGCCGCAATAAGCCACGATGCTGATCCATGCGCCGCTCAGATAATGGATAGCCTCTGCCATCTGCGCTGCGGTAAGCGAAATGTCTGTCAGTGCTCCGCAGATGCCGGTTGCCAGGCCAAGGCACACCAGATCGAGTAAGGCAATGGTACCGATCTCCAGATATTTGGTCAGAACAACCTTTTTCCTTGAGATTCCCATTCCAATCGCCGCCTGTATCGACTTCGCCTTCAGATCATCGCTGAAGACCGCGCCGAACTCCACCAGCCCGAGTGCGATCATTGCCATTGAAATCCCGGATGCAGCCGCCGCCAGGAACGTCACAGAGTTCCACGACGTCTTCGTGCTGATATAAATCACAGCAATGGCGTAAATTACGAGAATCGCCGCCGTCGCGATGATGCGCGGCACTCTTCTTAGAATCCTTATGCAGTCTGCCTGCCAGTAATGCATCATCTGTGTCATTTTGCTGCCTCCTCTTCTCTATCTGCTGCCCCCTCATCTGCAGCCGTCTCACTGGCATGTCCGTTTCCGACCAGATCAAAATAATATTCTTCCAACGACATGGACTCCACCTGTTCCTCCAGGATGTTCACGCCTGCTGCCTGCAGGGCTTCTCTCGCGCGTTCCAGATCATCGACCTGAATCCGTATGGACTTGTGATCCGTCACCAGATCCTCTGCCGTAATCGTTCTTGCCACCGTTCCGTCCTGCAGGATCCCGAAGCGGTTTGCGGTATGCTGCAGCTCTCCCAGAATATGGGAGGAGATAACTACCGTCATCCCATAATCGGAATTCAGCTTCTGCACCAGCTCACGGACATCCGCAATTCCCTGCGGATCCAGTCCGTTGGTCGGCTCATCCAGAATCAGAATCTCCGGATTTCCCATGATGGCATTGGCGATTCCCAGTCTCTGCTTCATTCCCAGTGAATAATTTTTATAAGGTCCCTTCGCATCCTCCAGGCCAACGAGTTTCAGCACCCGCTCCACTTCCTGCTTATCATGGATACCCTTCATGATACGATAGTATTCCAGATTCTCCGGTCCCGTCATATAGCCGAAAAAGTTGCTGCCGATGAGGAAGCCGATTTTCCCGCGCCCCTTCCTCAGGCTCTCGCCCTCTTCTCCAATGGTCACCTTGCCGCTCTCATAGCCGGACAGTCCCAGAATCACCTTGAAAATAGTCGTCTTACCTGCACCATTGCGTCCTACCAGGCCGAAAATATCGCCCTTTCGAACGTCCAGATTGACATCCTTCAGAACCTGATGTTTGCCATAGCTTTTCTGTATATTCTCCAGCCGGATCACCGACGAAGTCTCTCGTTCCATCATCTCATTTTTCCTCTCTCACCATACCGTAATACGTTCTTCCGGGCTCAGATACATTCCGTCTCCCTCCTGAATGTCGAAGGTTTCCAGAAACTCATCAAACTGCTGCACCGTTATATTCGTTCGCAAGAATGCCAGAGGGTGCGTATCCTCAGACATCAGAAGCTCTGTTGAATAATTATCCTTCGTCTTCCAAAGTCCCGCATAGGATCGGAAGAATTCTTCGTAATCAAAGCCTTCTCGTTTCTTTGCAAGGCCCAGCACACACTTCACACCACCCATATCCGCAATTGCTTCGGAGGCCACATTTGCACTGTAGTTTTCTCCAGCCACCGGCGTAAAGGAATGATAGTATTTATTCACCTTGTCCGCTCGCTGCCGCATGGCCTCTTCATCTTCCTTGCTCCACCAGTTGTTCTTGAGTCCATCCTTGTCATACTGGTATCCGTTTGTATCAAAGGCGTGGGTAATCTCATGGCCAATCACCATCCCGACTCGGCCAAGATTGAATTCTTCCGAAGCATCTCGGTTGTAAACCTGTCCATCCGCCATAAGACCGGCGCAAATATTGATTGAATTTTCCTCTTGTACGTAACCCGCATTCGCTGTTCTCGTAGAGATGGGCCAGTCAGACTTTCGAATTGGCTGGTTGACATCGTTTTTGCGCTCTGCGAGGCTGAATTCCTGAATATCATTCACAGCATCTACGATCGTCCCGTTGGAGTCATAGTTCAGTCCGGAATAATTCTTCAATATATCCGGATACAGGACACGCAGCGTCATCGCATCCAGTTTCTCCACTGCCTTTTGTCTCGTCTCCTCCGACAGCCAATCCTCTTCCTGCAGCATCTGACGGTAGAAGTCCACCATCTCCTGTGTCAGTTCCATCAACGCTGCTTTGTCCTCTGACTTGCAATATCTTGCCGCATAGAGCTCATCCAAAAGATCCGGGAACAGGTTATTCTCGAGCCGGTAGGCCATCTGCTGATCCGGATCGTCTTTCTCGGTTTCCTGCTCAGATTCTTTCTTCTCTTCCTTCACATTCTCCGTAACCGCCCGGCGCTGCTCTGAAATCCCGTAGCACTTCTGATCCAGATAAGGAAGTGTCTCCAGAACCAGATGCACCAGATAGAAGGAACGCAGTGCCTCCAGATTCTCTTCTGTGTAGATCCCTGCAAGTGACTTCAGGTAATCCACCTGGTACACACTGAACAGATTTGATTCAGCAAGACCTTGTGCCTGCAGGATCTGTGTCAGCGGGTAATCCCCCTGAATCTGCTCCAGGTCCTCAAGCGTGAGCGTCTCATCTACCTCTTCCGTATAATCCTTAACCGCCGAATCGGCAATACGGCACGCGGAAAGCTTTTGCTCAATCCGATAATTCTCCTTCAGCATTCGCTGGATTTCCGATTCGCTGTACCCAAGCTCTCCCAGAACGTATTCCGCTGCACTCTCGTTGTAGCTTCTCAGCTTGACATCGCTGGCGCTGTACTTGGTGTAACTGCTCTGACCTGACAATGACCATTCCGAGAATGGAAAGATGTACACAGAATACTGCTCGCGCGAATTACTCGGCGTGTACATTTCCACTGTTATCAGTAAATCCCCAAAGCTGCTCCAGCCATCTCCACGCACCAGGTACGAAGAGAGCTCCTCCAGCGACTGAATTCCCGCCAGCTCCTCCACGTAGCTGCGAAGCGGCTCCACACCTTGCTCATTTCTCGTATCCCAATCCATCAGAAGATCCGCAAGACCCGCTGCCAGCTCCTGCAGATGATCGTACTCCTTCTGGCTCATCAGCGTCTCATCCACTGCTGTGTTGTCCCGTTTCATCAGCTGGTAATTCTGCTCCTGCAGAGCATTCTCTGCCTGTGAAAAGGTACCGACATAAGCCAGCTTCTCATCCGGCAGTTCCGTATTCATAATCCAGTCATAGTTCACTGCCGTATGAAAATCATCCTTCAGATTCACCGTAACCGTCTCGTCCACCGCACCGGCAATGTCCGAATTGATCCACATCGAATCCTCTGATATGGTTGCGCCCGCCTGTACCTCCGGCAGCATCTGCGTCAGAGCTCCCAGGGAACCCGCCACTGCACTTTCTGCACATCCACTCAGCATGAGCGCCGCCGCCAGCGTCCCCGCCGCGGCCCTTAACCGTCTGCCTTTCATCACAACTCCCACCCTTTCTTTCTATTGTATCCGTTCAGTTCCCCGGAAGCCACAGCTTGAAACGAGCATCCTCGGACGAATTAGATACCTTTCCATTACCTATCCTGTCAGCAGCATCTGGCTTCGGCTGGTCATTTTGCCTCCGTTGCACTAAACTGGTGCGTAAGGGCATCTTTGATGTCCTTGGAGTCAATATTCGCAGCTGCCGATCCGCATTTCCCCGGATACGTTCTTTTCCTGCCTATG
>CAYLUU010000010.1:27888-30536 GCA_964386925.1 uncultured Sarcina sp.
CCGTGCGAATCATGGCATCTCCATCGTCAATCCGTTTTCAATTACACCAAAGGAGTACCTTCCATCATGACGCAAAATATCCAATCTCTCTACCAGACATGGCTGGACCGTCTCGATCCGGCTGACCCGCTTCATGCGGAACTCGAATCCATTCGAGATGACGAGTCTGCTATTAACGACCGCTTTTATCAGGAGATCGTCTTCGGAACCGCAGGTCTTCGCGGCATCTGCGGTGCCGGCACCAATCGCATGAATGTACGCACGGTGGGACGGGCAACGCAGGGAATTGCTGCCTATATTCTGCAGCATGGCGGTGCCGATCAGGGCGTTGCCATCGCCTATGACTGCCGCTACCACTCCAAAGAATTCTCTGAGCTCTCAGCCGAGATTCTGGCAGGGAACGGAATTCACGTGTATCTCTTCCCTTCTCTTCGTCCGACACCGGAGCTTTCCTTTGCCATCCGCAAGGTCGGTGCCATTGCCGGCATCAACATGACCGCAAGCCACAATCCGAAGGAATACAATGGCTACAAGGTGTATTGGGCAGATGGTGCACAGATTTCCGGAGCTGTCTCTGACGGCATTCTGGCAGAAATTCAGCAGTTGGATCTCTTCGACGAATTCCGGCAGCTTCCGCTGGAAGAGGCTGTCTCTCGCGGCCTCGTCACCATGCTGGGCGAGGACATGGACCGCGACTATCTGGATTACGTAAAGTCCATGGCACAGCGCCCCGATGAGGAACTGGACAAGACAGTCCCTGTTGTCTACACCCCTCTGAACGGAGCCGGCAGCCAGCCCTTCTCGCAGGTAATGGCAGAAAGAGGATTTACCAATTTTACCCTCGTTCCCGAGCAGAAGGATCCTGACCCTGAATTCACCACTGTCGGTTACCCCAACCCCGAGGATCCGAAGGCCTTCCGCCTTGCTGAGGAGCTGGGCAAATCCGTCGGTGCCGAGGTTCTCATTGCCACCGATCCTGACAGTGATCGTATGGCCATTGAAATTGCTGACGGGAATGGCAGTTACACACCGCTCAACGGCAATCAGACCGGTGCCCTTCTCATCGCCTATATGGCAGAGAGCCAGCATGCACAGGGCAAGCTCCCCGCCAAAGCTGCCATGATCAAATCCATTGTTACCGGCGACCTAGGGCGCGTCATCTGTGACCACTACGGCATTTATGTATGCGAAGCACTCACCGGCTTTAAAAATATCTGCGGACGCATTCCGGAGCTGGAAGAAAAGGGATATCAGTATTTCTTTGGATACGAAGAGAGCATTGGCTGCGCTCCCGGCGATGCCGTGCGGGACAAGGACGGCATCTGTGCCGGCATGCTCATTGCAGAAATGGCTGCCTGGTACCGCAAAAAGGGCCAGACGCTTGCCGATGCATTGGAGTCCCTGTATCAGCAATACGGATACTATGCCGAGCAGCAGATCTCCATTGTTCTGAAGGGACAGGAGGGTGCCGCCAGAATCGGTCGCATCATGGATGCTTTCCGCGAAGGAAAGCCGCAGTCCTTCGGCCGCTTCCAGGTTGCTGAAACCATTGATTATCTCCATGGCTATCAGGATATCCCGGCCAGCAATGTACTTCGCTATACCATGACAGACGGCAGCTGGTTTGCACTGCGCCCCTCCGGAACGGAACCGAAGATCAAGTTCTACTACTATGCAGTCAGCAAAGAGGCCGGTACCTCTGCCCGGATTGTGGAGGATATGATTGCCGCTGTAACCGGTATGATCGATTCTGTGGAGTAACAATCGAATGTGCAATTAAAGCATAATAGCTACTAACTATTTAGGGAAACGCTGATTAAAGCGTTTCCTTAGCACGATGAAAGGGCATCCATCACATTGTTCGTGATCGATGCCCTCTTAATGAATAAACCGATTGATCTGCATTCCACAGCCTCTCTTTCTTCTGCTATATTCAATTGTTATTCAATTATTACTTCTTCGGCATTGCAACTATCTCAATTCATCTATCAGATCAGGTTTCCATCGGATTGTACCTGCTAAGCGGTGGTTATCATCGAATCACTCTTACTACTTAGTGCATCGGACTGTCCTCTTCAATGATTGAAATACGTTTCTTAAAGCTGTCGCTCTGGATTATCGTTCTGTGGATCTTATCTATGCCGTTGGACCATCCTCCCTTGCTGCGATTTCTCTTTCTTTCCTTCTTCTCATATTTTTCTTAGCTCTCCGTCCTTTCTGTTCCCGTTCTTGTCTTTCTGTTTTACAATCCCGGTAACCTTGGATTTAGCTTTCTGGAAACCTTTGAAAACTTTTGATTCCGTCCTAATCCGGTTCTCTTTTTGTTTTCTTCTTGTTTCCCTTTGTTGATTGTATAGTACGATATCGCGTGCAAGATGTCAATCACCTCGCACACGATATCGTAAATTGTCTGTTTATTCGTAACATTCTTTCAAATTCAGCAAATTTAGATTTCAACGTGCATTGACTGCTTGCAGGCAAATGCACGATTGAAATCTAAATTCGGCCAAGCCCCGAAGGGGCTCTGGCCAGCCGCATCGAGTTTCCATAGGAAACGAGATGAGGTGCTGAATTATGTCTCAACCTGCACTAGCTGCTTGCAGGCAAATGCACGATTGAAATCTAAATTCGGCCAAGCCCCGAAGGGG
>CAYLUU010000010.1:30636-36318 GCA_964386925.1 uncultured Sarcina sp.
CTGCTTGCAGGCAAATGCACGATTGAAATCTAAATTCGGCCAAGCCCCGAAGGGGCTCTGGCCAGCCGCATCGAGTTTCCATAGGAAACGAGATGAGGTGCTGAATTATGTCTCAACCTGCACTAGCTGCTTGCAGGCAAATGCACCGCCCGCCTATTTGGTATGGATTGCCGTGACGAGCCACTGCCCGTCTGCATTCTTCGTGATCACAACCTCCGGAGCCTCCCCCAGCAGGCTGATGCTGTAGGTATCTCCCGTGATGTCTGCGTAATACAGGCTGCAGTATTGAACGTTCCGCTGCAGGTCTTCTGTCATCGTACTGTCAAAATCCAGCGCCGTCAGCTCATCTGCAGACACAATCTGCTGATCATCCAGCGTCACCGGGAACTGACACACTCCCGCAAGATAACTCATATCCTTGTAATGGAATGCCAGCTTCACCTGTCCCGCGATATACAGTGCATCGTAATCCTTTGCACCGAACCCTTCTGCTTCCTCATCGGTATTCTCGATGGAAACGAATGTTGCGTCCTCCGTGCTTCCATTATCGCCAAGGACTCCTTTATAGGTAACCCGATAGCAATGTCCCGGCTGGAGTCCATTGGCCAGATTCGACGTAGAGATCTCCTCTCCGCCAAAATACAGCATCTGTCCATTCGTTCCTTCCAGGGTAAAGGCATGCATCGAGGCATCCACCATCACGCCCTCCATGGTACTCTCTACGCCTGCCATAGACTCTGCATAGGTCATCTGGACTTTCTCAAGGCCCTCTGCCAGTGTCACAGAATCCTTCAGGGCATCCAGCTCATCTGCAAGGCTTGTGTACTCCTCACTCGTACTCTCTCCATACTGCACATCGGACGGGTAATCAACCGAAACATAGTAAGATGTCTCTGCCTCCCCTTCTTTGGCCGCGCCGAAGAGGAAGTCTCCTCCTATATACTGGATGAATTCCGGCGGCTCCGTGCTGAATACAATTCCACAGAGAAATCCTCCCTCGTCATTGTCCTTGGCCGCCTTGCAGTAGAACAACAAACGATAGGAATCATCGACATCGGTATAAGAGGTCTCCCACTCATAGCGGTCCTCCCAGTCCGAAGGTACCGTTACACTGAAATACGGCGTGGTCAGCGTATTCCCCGATACCGTCACAGCATCCAGTGCATCCTCAAACGCCGTGGACACATCTGCTGTCTGATCCGCCGATGACACCGCTTCTGTACTGCTCTCCGTGGAAGAATCCGTCACGCCTTCCCACACGTCCGCTCCTGTACTCGCCGCGGATGCCGTATCCTCTGCGCCGGCGCTGCAGCCTGTCATGCCAAAAAGCATTCCTGCAGCCAGCACCATTGCCAATACTCTCTGTTTCATAAATTACTCCTTCTCGCTCGTATCTAATTCACAAGTTAACGCTTCCAAAAGCAAGCCTTCCTGCGAAAATCAGGCTCCTCATTCAGGTTACGATTTTCTGCTCCGGCATCATACATACTCTGCCTCGATCTCATGCACTCTGCGCCGCAGATATTCATTCACCGGCATATCCAGTCCGAATTCCTGTCCCATGCGGATCACTGCACCTGCGAACATCTCGACTTCAGAGCGACGCTTCTGCCGGCGATCCTGACCCATCGAAGGAATGGCGTTCGGATCCAGTGTTTTCTCCAATGCGACATACTCCGCCAGTTCCTTTTCTCCGATCGGGATTCCCTTCGCCTGCGCCAGCACGCAAACCTCCCGCATGGCACCGGTCATCAAAGCATATTCCAGGCTCTCATGCTCCAGGCAGGGACCATATCCTTTGTTCGCCACCATGCAGACCTGATTGCAGCCAACATTCAGCATGAACTTGCTCCAGAGCCGATAGAGAATGTTATCCTCCCTCACATAGGAGACGCCCGTTTCCTCGAATATCCGGCAGGCTGCATCCAATTTTGCCGCCAGTTCTCTATGCAGCTCTTCTGCCTGCTCCGTTGTCAGCGGATCCTCCGCATCCAATCCGCACAGCTGCTCCGCTGTCGGGATTCCAACATAGAGGAACCCGTGCTGCGTGTATGTCAGGCTCGTCCCGTAGCGCTGTGCGTCCATTCCCTGAGATACATTGAACAGGACCTTCTCGCGCCCGAAACGTCTGCCCAGAAGCTCCTCGCTGTCCACGCCGTTCATCATCGAAATGATGATGGTGTTCTCTCCCACGGAGGTTTCCATCGTATCCATTGCGGAAGAAAACTGCGGGTATTTGACCCCCACCAGAATCAGATCGGCCGGGCCCTCTTCGGCCGCCTGCTCCGGAGTAATCATCCGGAAATGAACCTCTCTCTGGTTGATTGTATAGATGTCTTTGCTGTGCCTTGCAATCCGGTCTGCGTCCATCACGAATTCCAGATGATCTGTGTCCGTCAGATTCTGTCGCATCTGGTCTGCGAACAAAAGGCCCAATGCCCCTGCTCCGATAAAGCGAATTGTCTTGCCCCGCATGTGCTCTATGCCCCTTCTTTATTCCTTCATTATGTCTTCTTTAAACTTTTCATTTCCAGCTCTGCTGTCCCGAACAGTGTAGCACAGACGCATTTTATGTTGAAATTAACAAATGCTAAATTTCTTCCGTAAATTGCAATAACAAAGGCTCAATCCCTAAACTTGTGGGATTGAGCCTTTTTAAATTCCGTGCAATATAATTTTTTCAGCTTGTCGCTGTTTTTTTTAAACTTTTTATCGTTTCTTCCTTCCTGCCGCATAATTCAACAAAATCAGTAGCGTCGTTGTAATCAGCACACTAATCAGTGCCATCGCCATAGCTACGGATGCACTGCCCTGCTCGAACTCGCTGACAATGAAGGTGGACACCATCTGCACATTCGGGGGCGAAATCAGGCTCGCTGCCACCAGTTCACGGAATACAATGATGAAGATCATCATCCAGCCCTGCATCACACCGCGCATGATAAGGGGCAAAGTTACATGGAACAGAATGTATCGCTGACTTCCGCCGCAGATTCGCCCCGCCTCGAGCAGGGAATCTCCCATCTGCATGATCGAGGAGCCGACATACTGCACCGAATAGGGCAAAAACATCACGACATACACCAGCACCATAAACCCGATCGTGTTGTACAGCGGCATCAGCTTGTAAATCTTATTCCAGAACAGCATCAGGCCGATTACCAGTACAATGTTCGGCAGCATCTCCGGCAGCAGTGCCATTCCCTCCACCAGCTTTTTCCATCGTTTCTCCTTTTTGACGGAAATGACAACGATACATCCCAGGATACTGGCGATGGTTGCAGACGCGACGGCAAGGAAGGTACTGGTCAAAAGTGCTCGAAGGCCCTTACTGTTGTTCGTGAACAATTCCACATAGTGATCGAAGGTGAAGTTCCCCGCGCTCAGTCCATATCCGCGCAGCTTGATTAATGATGTTGCAATCACAGAAAAATACGGAACACCGATTGTAACCAGAATAACAAGAAGAATATAAATCCCGCCCAGGATCTCCGTACTCTTTCTGCAGGAGTAGAGGTTCTCCTTCTGGCCCTTCCCGCCCACCAGATGATAGGTGTGCTGTGAGGTTACGTAATTCTGCAGCATCCACATTGCCATGCAGATCACGACCAGGACAGAGGAAAGGCTGGATGCCTTGCCAAAATCAATGGGCGATGTCGACGCATATTTGTGAATATCTGTTGTGAATACATAGAATCCGATACGATTTCCTAATGTGGACGGCGTCCCGTACTCAGACAAGGTTTTCACGAACACAAGGAGCATGGCGATTGCGTAGTTGCCCGTTAAAAGCGGCAGCATCACCCTGCGTATGCGGTATCCGAACCCCGCTCCGCCGATTGCCGCACTTTCCTCCAGATTGATTCCGATGTTGATAATCGCATTCTTGATCATCGTTGTCATGAACGGAAACACATGGAAGCTCATGACCAGGACCAACCCGCCAAGGGAAAAGAACGATTCCGAGATGCTGCCCGTCCACGGGAACAGCTGTTGGAACAGCCCTCTTTTCTGCATGAACAGGATCCATCCCATGGAGCTGATGTACGGAGGCGTCATGAATGGAATGGTCAGAACAACATCCAGCCACCGCCACCTCGAGAAGCGCGTTCTGGCCAGCAAAAATGCCAGCGGCGTTGATATCACGGTCGACACCAGAACGACTAATACACCCAGCAGCAGCGAATTCGTGATCGTCTCAATATTGTCCTTATCCATCACCGTGTTCCATGCCGCAGAAAAATCAAAGCGGCCATTTACCATGACCGCTTTCTGAAACACCGTGAGGATCGGAAGAATGATTAACAGAAATAATCCGATGCAGATCAGCACATACCATGTCGTGCGTCTGCCAGCACTCCTCTTGCTCACAATAGACCTCTTATCCTGTGTATCTGTTCAGCACCTGTTTCAACATGAATCGGGTGCTGAATAGATACGATTCCGTGATACCGAAATTCCCCCGATCACTTGCACAGCTCTACCAGCTTGGCAGCAACCTCATCGGAGCTCTCCATCATTGCGCTCCAGTCAAGATCCTCGAATACCGGAATATCCGCTACATTGGTGCGATTATCGCAGGTGATATCCTGTCTGCCGGGCAGCAGATATGCATCCGCTACCATCTGCTGTGCCTCATCGGACATCAGATAATCGATGAAGGCCTTTGCATTCTCCACATTCTTGCTGGTCTTCAGGATCATAGCAGGACGAGGGTTGATAACCGTACCGGATTCCGGATAGTAGATGGCCAGCGGCTCACCCTTGTTGATATTCGAATACGCGTTGTAATCAACACCTGCTACGAGGATTGCCTTCTCGCCGGTAGTTACAGACTCCAGAGCTGCCTTATTGGCGCCGGCAACGAACAGACCATTCTCTGCCATGCCTTCCCAGGCGCTCCAGTCGTTGTCTGTTGCATACATATAGCCTGCAAGGAAGTCCTTGCAGGAGCCGGACTTCTCCGGATCAGGGATAGCAATCATATTCTTGTACTGCTCATCTGCCAGCTCCGACCAATCTGCGTCCAGATTCTCGATCAGTGTCGTGTTGTAAATAACACCCAGAGCCGATGCGCTGGTTCCGAACAGCATCATGTCATCGTCTACCCAGCCGTCATACAGCTTGTCCGCATTTGCTGCCTCGGTATAGCTCAGAAGGTCTCCGCTCTCCTTCAGAGACAGACCGTCCGACCAGGATGCCAGAACGACAACGTCTGCTACCGGGTTATCCTTCTCGGTCTCCAGTCTTGCCAGAATCTCTCCTGTCGTACCCTCGAACAGCTCCACCTTTACGCCGGTAGCCTTCTCAAAGCCCTCTACATAGGCCGTGTTCAGACCGGTCGGGCTGGGCATGTAAACGGTTACTGTTCCGCTGAGCTCTGTAGTCTCTTCCTCTGCTGCCTCGGTATCCTCAGAAGCCGCCTCATCTGCTGCTCCATCTGTCGAAGCCTCTTCTGCTGCTGTCTCGGTGGACGCCTCTGCTGTTGCACTCTCTGTACTTGCACTTTCCGCCTGGCCACATGCTGCCAGACCTGCGCACATAACGCCTGCCATCAATACTGCCAATACCTTCTTTTTCATAACTTCCTCCTTAAATTGAATCAGAACTGAATCACATTCTCTTTCTTTATGAAAACGGACACCTTTGAGCCAATCTCATGGTTGTCCGGTGATTCCATAA
>CAYLUU010000011.1:0-35274 GCA_964386925.1 uncultured Sarcina sp.
GAAAAGCTTCATCCCAACTGGAAGCTGCCGGATGATCTCGAGGATGAGCCGGTAAATTATGAACTGGTGGATATCGAAGAATTCTCTGACGAAGATATCCTGACGATGCTGCTGCGAGAGGATCATTTCTGCAACGGATCATTTGCAGAGAGGCTTCGTGACGGCGATGTCCAGCCGCTGCTGGAGCGGATGCTAGAGGTGGCGGAGTAGCCGCCGTGTTTCATTCGCCTAGCTCCGCCATTTTCTCACATAGATCCTTGATGTAGATCTTCCGTGCCAGTTTCTGTCTCCACCTTTCGGGGATGGCGGCATAACCGTAATAAAGTCCGCATAACCCGCCGCTAATTGCCGCAATGGTGTCTGTATCATCCCCAAGGTTGACACATCGCAGCATCGCCTCCTCATAGGACTGCGTTGTGATTGCGCACCAAAGAGACGCTTCCAGAGAATCCACCACATAACCGGAGCTGCGGATATCCTCCCTTGGAATCTGCTGCAATGCAGTCAGATTGCAGCACCTCTTGTAGAATGGCAGGTCATGCTGATATTCTGGCTGTTGTTCATAATAGGCCATTGCTGCATCCATTCCCTTTTGCAGGATCTGCAGAAAGGACGATTGCCCAGACACCGTGTCTGCCGGTTCCGTCTCCAGCAATGCCTTCACCAGGTAATAATAGATTCCGCATGCCAGCTTTGACCTAGGATGTGCATGAGTCAATGCAGAAACCTGCTCCACCAGCCGGACGGCCGAATCGGCTTGAACCCCAGCCCCCAGAAGGTACAGACAGGTCGGCAGAATACGCATTAAGGAGCCGTTGCCGTTGTTGTTTGCCTCCGCACCGCCGCAGTCCGCAGGGTCAAAGCCATTGTTCAGGAAGCACAGAATTGCGTCCATGGTCCCGCGGCCAATGTCATAGGATTTGCCAAAGGGCGTGTACTCGCCCTGCAGCAGCCACTTGGCATAACAGTGCATGACAGCCTTCAGGTCCAGCTTCCCGTACTGCAGAATGCTGTCCATCGTCGCCAATGCCAGACTCGTGTCATCCGTCCAGCTGCCCGCCGGCATGTCAAAGGTTCCATGTCCGATCATATCGGTTACTGGATTCTCGCCGATTTCCTCCCTCGTATGGAACTGTACGGGGCATCCCAGTGCATCCCCCACTGCCAGTCCGAAAATACCGCTGAGCCACACATCCTCCGGATCCCGTCCATTTGAATAAATCATACTGCCCCCTTTCTGCCTTTGCATACACAGTATACCATCTGTGATTTGCTGGTGCCGGCCTTCCAAAACTGCAGAATGCCGAGACGACTCTGTCGGCTCGGCATTCTCTTTTTTGCGTTTGTTTCCGGTTTTCCGGGATGACTACGTCAACTTACTTTTCGAATCCTTCGATAACCTTATCGTTTGGCAAAAGGTCCCAGGTGCTGTCTGTAATTTTGACGGATAGACTGTTGTCACTGTCTCTGTAAATCATGCCGCCCATTGTTCCGCCGCTGGGATCTGTTACTTCAAAATACATTTTGTGATCCTGGAAGGTTCCGGTTCCATCCATGTCACACAGCCTGAAAATGGAGATATTCACCGCAAACGTGCCGTCATCATTTTCTGAAATCGTCACACTGCTGCTGTCATAGCTCTTTACATGTTCTCCCAGGAAGTAGTTATCCAGCTCCTCTCTGCGGTCTCCCTCCGGATCATCGGTGGCATCGCCCTGCAGAGGCTGATACAGGTCCTCTGCATAGACCTGAATGTCCATACCGTCAAGATCTGTACCGGAGGCTGAGAGTGAATAGGTCACACCGGCGACGGCGTCGTACCAGTTAACGAGATGTACCATCTCGGCGTCTTCTTCCTCTGATGCGGCATAGCCGTAATATTTCGCTGTCAGGCCCGAAACGGTTCCATCCAATTCAGAACCCCACTCGTAAAAAAGACCGGAAATATCCGTCAGTTCGTCTGCCATCTGCATTCTGTAATTCCACTGCGCGTTGTCCAGCACATAGCTCATCTGAGCCAGCCCGTCCTCGCTCATGTAGGAATAAGCAACCTCAGAAGCGCCTTCCGGCGGCGTCATTACAAAGCCGGTTGCCTCTGCAATGCCTTCTTCATCGGACTCTGTCCAGGGATTCGCGATCTGTGTCGTTTCTGCCTCTGTATCGGTGCTTGCGGTCTCAGCCGTCTCTGCGGAGGATACAGCTTCCGCATCCTTTGCCTGATTTGTCTGCGCATTGTTCGCAGTCCCATCTGGCGATGTACTGCAGCCTGTTACCACTGCGGCTCCGATTGCTGCAGCGATCATAATGGAAACCATTTTCTTATCCATGATTCTCTGTTCCTTTCTCATTCTTGAATACAATCGGCGCTCACTTCACGCGCCTGGCTCAGACATTTTCTTGCATAGATCTTTGAGGGGGATTTTTCGTGCAAGCTTCTGTCTGTGCGTTTCCAGTATAACATCTGCAATTATCATAATGCGACTCATGTAACCGAACTGTAACCGAGGATTTGAAAGGCTGAGGAAAGAGAGATGCCAGAAGAACCGAACGTCTGTATAATGGTAGCAGTTGATTTTTATTTGTAGTGCTGCCTGCGAAAGCAGGAGTGGTGGTTTTAGCACCTGCCAATTTCTAACGCGAATTCGTCAGCAAGGAGTGTCACTATGACAGATACCAGATTACTGGACGAGATATTGAATCATTCTGATAGCTTTCATCAGATTTATGACGAGAACCCGATCGGCATTGCCGTATGTGACCGGGAGGGAAAAGTTGCGGACTGCAATCCGGCGTATCTGGCGACGCTCGGTGTGCGTAGGGAAGCCATCATCGGCTACAACATATTCGATTCCTATAACTTCACGGATGAGGTGATGGAGAAAATCCGGACCTCGGATGCATACGAATATGAGGTGCTGTATACGATGCCGAAGGATATCTTTAAGGACTCTTCGGTGTCTACCATCTCTATTGAAGTGAAAATCGTGCGCCGCCAGCAGGACGGGCATACAGTGGGATATACCATTTACATCACAAACCATACTCGCAAGTGGATGGAATACGAGGAGCAGCTGGTCGCGCAGGAGAGAAGGTACCGGAACCTCATCGACAACCTTCCGATGGATTATACGCATTCCAAGCTGATCTTCGATGAGAACGGACAGATTGTGGACTACCTCAACATGTCCGGGAACAAGCATTGCAACGAATTCTATATCCGGCACAATATGACCTGGGGAGAAACCCTGGCGAGCAAATTCCTGCACACTTCGGGACATCACATTCTCGGCAAGCTGAATGAGCTCTGGCAGAGCGGCGCCACGGGAGGACATTTCACCTATGACGCCGTGGAGGTTGGTGAAATCTATGAAATGGTGGCAGTGTTCGAGGAAGGCAAGTGGGTTAACTTGATCAGCATCCCGATCACCAATCTGGAGAAGGCCAGAAGAGAGGCCGAAGAGAATCTCATCCGCAATCTTGAACGAGAGCAGGAACAGAAACGCATTGCGGAGCAAAAGCGCAGAGAAAAGGAGGCCGCTTACCAGGAACAGCTGATCGAAGCCAAAAACGAGGCCGACCGCGCCAACGCTGCCAAAACCGATTTCCTGCTCCGAATGTCACATGATATCCGGACGCCGCTGAACGGCATCATAGGCATGCTGAACATTGCAGAACACTTCCCGGAGGATATGGAGAAGCAGAGTGAATGCAGGAAAAAGGTAAAGAGCTCCTCGAAAATCCTGTTGGAGCTCATCAACGAAGTGCTGGATATGAGCAAGCTGGAATCCGGAGAGATTGTACTGGAGCATGTGCCGTTCCGTTTGTCTGAAATTGTGCGGGATGTATTCAATGTAATTCAGAAGCAGGCAGAAGAGCGCGGCATTGTGATCGTGGAGGAGGGCTGCAACGCGTCTGTGGATCGCCTGATCGGAAGCCCGGTGCATTTCAAACGTCTGCTGATGAACATCATGAGCAATGCAGTGAAATATAACCGGGACGGCGGGAAAATTTACATTGGCTGTCGGGAAGCTGGTCGGCAGGAAGATAAGATTTGGCTGGAGTTCCAATGCCGGGATACCGGAATCGGTATGAGTCCGGAGTTCGTAAAGCGGGTATTCGAGCCGTTTTCCCAGGAGAATGAGGAGGCACGTTCCAGGTACGGCGGAACGGGACTCGGGATGTCGATTGCAAGAAACCTTGCAGAGAAAATGGGCGGGAGCATCAAGGCGGAGAGTGTGCAGGGAGAAGGATCTACCTTTACCGTCAGAATTCCGTTTGAACTGGATTGCTCTGAGCCAAAAGAAATCGTGCAGACGAGCACCGAAGAAGAGCTGTCGATCAAAGGCCTGCATATTATCCTGGCAGAGGACAATGCGCTGAACATGGAGATTGCCCATTTCCTTCTGGAGGAGGAAGGGGCTGTGATTGTCGAGGCATGGAACGGACAGGAGGCGTTGGATGCCTTTCTGCGGTCTGAGCCGGGATCGGTCGATGCCATCCTGATGGATGTGATGATGCCGGTCATGGACGGCTATGAGGCAACCCGCAGGATCCGGGCGCTGGACAGACCGGATGCAGCACGGATTCCGATCATTGCCATGACGGCCAATGCCTTCACAGAGGATAAGGTGGCAGCGAAAAAGGCAGGCATGAGCGAGCATCTGGCAAAGCCTCTGGATACCGGGCTTCTGGTCAGGACGGTGGCAGAACTCGTGAAGGTATATAGAGGAAACTGAGGGACTTAGGGAAACGCTGATTAAAGCGTTTCCCTCGCCGGATTTGCGCTGCGAAGCAGCATTTTTCCTTGCAAATCCGTGCGATCCGCAAGAGTGTAGCAGTAAAGATGAGAAAGATAACGGATAATTTAAATCATGACCCGCAGCTGGTTCGCCTGCGGAAGGCGGAGAGTGTGCTGGAAATCTGCGGGATGGGAGTTGTTCTGTTCGGCATATGGAATGTTCTGCAGACTTGCATCACGCTGATCGTGAACCGCGAGATGATCTATGAAACCATAGCAGAGACGGGGGGAACGAACAGCAGGGGATTTCGGTGGGCCGTCTACATCACAGTTGGTGTCTTGATGGCAATTATAATCTGGATTCGCTGCTGGATCGGGATGTCCGCATCAAGAGAGGCAGAAGCCAAGGCGAGGAAAGTGAAATCGACGTATCTGGTGCTGACGGCTTCGCTGGCAATCATTTCAATTTTCAGTCTTGCAGCCTACGTCTATCAGATTGTGCATGGGATTGAGGTGATGATCTCTCTGGCCGCGATCCTGTTCGAACTGGTTTCGATGCTGACATCCATCCATCTCATACTTGCGGCTTTGGCGGTGCGGAGAATTCGGAGAGCCGGAGTCTTTGCATGAGCAAGAAGCGAAGCTCCTCTGTCTACCTGTCAATTTCAATCATGAATATGTCCGCGGGGCGCCCAATTCATGTTGAAATCGCCAGGTGCTAAACAGACCATGCCTGCTTGCGCAGGCGCCACCACAAATAAAAATCAGCTGCTACGCGTCTGCGCGAGCAAGCTCGCACATCCACGCAGCCGCTGTCCGGGATTTTTACAGTAACAGATACACATGAAGAAACAAACCATCATGCATCTTCGAGCATTCTAAGGTGAATGGACTCTGGACAGCTGACGCTGAATTGTAAAAACCATGCAGGAAGATTTTCATTATTACGCAACCTATTGTGCTGCCTATCTGGCGGGCTTTTCTCACGAGGAGAGTCTGGACCTTTGTTACAGTGCGCAGTTCGTGGACTGCTGCTCCGGCTCGCTGCTCGCAGGAGTTCGCGGCCCGGTATCGGCGGCAACCACGCAGCTGCAGCTGGAGCTGATGGAAGCCGGAACGGATAAGGCGAGCCTTCAGAACATGACCCGCATCTGGGCCTCCTTCCATTTCCTTCCCTTCGATCTCGATGCAGAGGTCAGGAGAGGAACGAGGAATTACAAGGATAAATACCGCCTTCTCTGTGATATCAACAGTGACCTTCTGGTACGTACCGTGGAGCTTGCAAAGGGGAGGCCGATCCCGGCAGCAGGTATTGCCATGCACGTACTGGCGGATACGTGGGCGCACCGGTATTTTGCAGGGACACCGTCGCTCGTGATCAACAATACGGATTTCAGCTTCCGGGAGCTGATTCCGGAGGGGGATGGTTACCGCGAAGAGCGTGTGAACTGGCGCCATAACGTGGCAGGACCGGACGACCCGGGAAAGGCCAAATATACCAACACGGTCTTCCAGGGGACGGAATACTCTGTGATGAATCTGGGGCACGGCCGCGCGGGGCATTTCCCGGATTACAGCTATGCCAGGTATAAATATCTGCCCGCCTGGGGTCAGTACGCAGAGGTGGTAAAGGACAATCCTGCGGATTACTGGCAGGCCTTCTGTCAGATGGTGTACGCACTCAGATTCCTGCGGGGAGAGTATGCAGCCTTCGAGAAGGATACCTATGATACCGTGAAGACGGAACCCTTCCGTGAGGAAATCCGGCAGATTCTGGAGCGGCGGCAGCGAGTGGCCTGCAGGGAATGGAAGGCCTTCGGGGAACGCCTGTCCGGTCGGGAGATCCCGGATTTTGCCGTGGGGACGTGGGAAGAGGAATATAAGGCAGCATCATCGGAGGAGAAAAATAACACGCGGCTCGGCCAGTTCATTCAGGCGGCGCTGCGTCAGAAGAGTATGGTGACCGGGCAGATTGCCTGCTCCGGTAACCGATTGGCCGGAAAACCCATTGGCTTTGAACGTTCGGGGTTCGCTGACCGAGAGGAGTATATGGAGTACGCGGAACGTGACCTTATCAGAAGGGAGAAAAGCCTATGACCAGAGGACAGAGGATATGGAGTGTTCTGACCGGGGCTGCTCTTCTGCTCCTGAGTGTTGGCATGCTGCTCCTGAAGGGAAACGGATATTATCTGGTACTGTCCATCCTGCTCCTGGGCCTTACGGTCAGCGGAATTCGGAAGATTGTGTATTATCTGACGATGGCACGGCACATGGTGGGCGGATGGCGAATCCTCTTTCAGGGGGTTATCACGCTGAACATGGGCGTTTTCACGTTGTCATTATCCAGCGTATCGGTGCGTTATGTCATGCTGTATCTGGTTGGGATTAACCTTTTCAATGGACTGGTGAATGTATTGCGCGGGCTGGAAGCCAGGAGAGCGCAGGCTCCTTCCTGGCCGGTGAATCTGGCCGCCGGAATTACGATCATCGCGCTGTCCGCGGCGGGACTGTTCTATTCCGGTTCCATGTGGATTGCATCGGCACTCTATTGCCTGACATTGGCTTATACAGGAGTCTTCCGACTGGCGAAGGGACTTAGGAAGGCGGGGATGTAACGTCCTTCATAAAAATTTCACAAAGACCTTCCTTGACAATTCGTAGCATGCTACAGATAATGTGTAGCGTGCTACGAATTGTTTTAGAAAGGAGGCCTCTGTGGAGGGAAATTGTGATAAATGCTTTGAACAGGCACCGCTCGGATACAAATTCAAGCGAATCCATGAGCTGTTCAAGGCGAGAATGAACGTAGATTTGAAGCGGGACGATCTGACCTTTTCCCAGTCTGAGATTCTGATTTACCTGATGCGGCAGCAGGATCATGCTGTGAACCAGCAGGAGCTGTGTGATGCCATTCAGGTATCGCACCCGACCATGATCGGACTGATCAACCGGATGGAGAAAAAGGAACTGGTGACCCGCCGGGTAGATTCTGTGAACCGGAGGAATCGCTACATCGAACTGACGCCGAAGGCGAGAGAGATTATGACCAAGACGCAGGCCCAGAAGGAGCAGAACGACCGGAAAATCGTCTATGGCTTTACACCGGAGGAGGAACAGATGCTGAATCACCTTCTCAGCAAGGTGTATGAGAACATGATGAATGGTCTGCTGGAGGACGGCGAGGAAGCGAAGATCAACTAGGGAGGTAACGATGAATCGAAAAGATTTGAAGCGAAAGAAGGGTACCATCGGCACCCTGTACCGGCAAATCGGCCAGTACAAAAAATGGACGTTTATTACGCCGGTCTGTATGATCGGAGAGGTTATCGCCGAGATGGTGATCCCGGTCCTGATGGGAAGTCTGGTGGACGATGGCGTGTCAATGTCGAATATGGCATATGTGAAACGGGTCGGCATCATCATGCTGATTGTTGCCATCTTCGGACTGTTCTGCGGCATTGCAGGAGCATTTACCGGATCCTATGCAGGCTCCGGATTTGCCAAAAATCTGCGCAAGGCCATGTTCGACAACGTGCAGAAATATTCCTTTGCAAACATTGATAAGTTCAGTCCCTCGAGTCTGGTGACGAGACTTACGACGGACGTTACAAACGTGCAGAACGCTTTCCAGATGCTGATCCGTATGGCGATGCGGGCACCGGCCACAATGATCGTTGCCATGGTGATGTCCTTTATCATCAGCCCGAAGCTGGCGAGCATTTACCTGGTGGCTGTCATCGTTCTGGGCGTGCTGCTGCTCACGATTATGAAGAGTGCAACGGCGTATTTCCAGAAGGTGTTCGAGCGGTACGATGACCTGAACGAGAGCGTGCAGGAGAACGTATCGGCCATCCGCGTGGTGAAGGCGTATGTCCGTGAGGATTATGAGATTAACCGCTTCCAGAAGGCTGCGGTCAATATTTACCAGATGTTCGTAAAGGCAGAGCTCAAGCTCTCCTGGAACTCTCCTTTGATGAGTGCGGTGGTATACATCTGCATCCTGCTGATCAGCTGGATGGGCGGTCACATGGTCATCGCTGAGACGCTGACAACCGGTCAGCTCATGAGTCTTCTCACCTATTGCATGAACATCCTGAGCAGCCTGATGATGCTGACGATGATCTTCGTTATGATCACGATGTCGGAGGCCAGCTGCCGGCGTATTGCAGAGGTGATCAACGAGGAGTCCACGCTGCATAATCCGGAGAACCCGGTGATGTCCGTTGCAGACGGCAGCATCGAATTCGAGCATGTGAACTTCTCCTATAAGACAGATTCCAAGGAGCCGGTGCTGAAGGACATTAACCTTTCCATTCGTTCCGGTGAGAGCATTGGTATCATCGGCGGAACCGGTTCGGCGAAGTCGAGCCTCGTTAACCTGATCAGCCGTTTGTATGACGTGACAGAGGGCAGAATCCTCGTAGGCGGTGTGGATGTCCGCGATTATGACATGGATACACTCCGCAATCAGGTGGCTGTTGTACTGCAGAAGAACGTATTGTTCTCCGGGACCATTCTGGAGAACCTCCGCTGGGGCGACAAGAACGCAACCGAAGAGCAGTGCCGCAAGGCCTGCGAGATTGCCTGCGCCGACGAATTCATTGACAAGCTGCCGGAGGGCTACAACACCTTTATCGAACAGGGCGGCTCCAACGTATCCGGCGGACAGAAGCAGCGCCTGTGCATTGCCAGAGCCCTTCTGAAGAATCCGAAAATACTGATCTTCGACGATTCCACGAGTGCCGTGGATACGGCAACCGACCGCCGAATCCGCGAGGGACTGCATGAGTTCATGCCGGAGACAACCAAACTTGTTATTGCACAGCGTATTTCATCGGTGCAGTACTGCGATCGAATCATCGTAATGGAGAACGGAACGATCAACGGCTTCGGCACACATGAGGAGCTGCTGGCAGGAAATGACATTTACCGTGAGGTATATGAATCTCAGAACGGTGCAGCTGCAGATGCGGATTTCGACGAGAAGGAATGATAGAAGAGGTTAAGCTATGGCAGAAGAGAGAGTTCAAAAGGTAAAGGGACCCGGCAACGGGCCAAAGCGCGGTATGCCGCGCCCGAAGGTAGAGAATCCCGGGAAGCTGATCAA
The DNA here is from genome assembly GCA_964386925.1 of uncultured Sarcina sp. GTDB lineage: Bacteria > Bacillota > Clostridia > Lachnospirales > Lachnospiraceae > CAG-791. Next base: position 9,846 of record CAYLUU010000011.1, read on the forward strand.
GCGTCTGATGGGGATTCTGTTCGGCAATTACGGCATTCATATGCTGGTGGTGCTGATCTGCATTCTGACAACGGTGTTCTCCAGCGTGCAGGGAACGATGTTTACGAAGACCCTGATTGACAGCTACATCACACCGATGATGGGACAGGCCAATCCGGATTACGGTCCGCTGGCAGCAGCCATCGGAAGAGTTGCCTGCTTCTATGGTCTGGGTGTTCTCGCGGCTCTGATTCAGGCCAGAGTGATGGTCTATGTGACACAGGGAACGCTGGAGAAGCTAAGGGAGCAGCTATTCGAGCACATGGAAACGCTGCCGATTAAATATTTTGACACCCACGCCCACGGCGATATCATGTCGGTTTACACAAATGATATTGATACCCTGCGTCAGATGATCAGCCAGAGTATTCCGCAGCTGATGAACAGCCTGATCACAGTAATATCTGTGTTCGCCATGATGGTGGTCCTCAGCGTGCCGCTGACAATTCTGACGATCGTTATGGTCGTGATTATGATGGTGCTGTCTTCGTTTGCTACGAAGGTGTCGGCACGTAACTTCACGGCAAGGCAGCAGGGCCTTGGCGCACTGAACGGCTTTATTGAGGAGACAATGACCGGTCAGAAGGTGGTAAAGGTATTCTGTCATGAGGAAGAGATGACCAAAACCTTTGATCAGGTTAATGAGGATCTGTTCGAGGTGTCCTTCAAGGCAGAGGCTTTTTCAGGTATTCTGGGCCCCATCAGTACACAGCTGGGCAATGCGTCCTATGTACTCTGTGCAGTGGTTGGATGTGCTCTTGCCATCAACCAATATGCAGGCTTTACCGTCGGTGCACTGGCTTCCTTCCTGACCTTCAATAAGAGCTTCAATATGCCGATCAACCAGGTGACGATGCAGTTCAACTCGATCATCATGGCACTGGCCGGTGCACAGCGTATTTTTGATCTCGTGGATGAGAAGCCGGAAGAGGACGAGGGCTATGTAACCCTGGTCAATGCGCACATTAAGGAGAAGGAGAATGCGGATGCTGCAGCCGTGAATGCCGATGACCTGGTCGATGCTGCAGCGGACGGCGCCTCTGCTGCTCTGGAGGAGGCCATCGCTGCACGCTATGAGATCACGGAGTGCAAGGAGAGAACAGGGCAGTGGGCGTGGAAGCATACGCACCAGGCAGACGGCTCTGTGACGTATGTTCCGCTGCGGGGCGATGTGACCTTCGGCGGCGTGGACTTTGGCTACACGGATGAGAAGATGGTGCTGCATGACATCGAGCTGCATGCAGAGCCCGGCCAGAAGGTGGCACTCGTTGGTTCTACCGGCGCCGGCAAGACGACCATTACGAACCTGATCAACCGATTCTATGACATTCAGGACGGCAAGATTCGCTACGATCATATCAACATCGGCAAGATTGCCAAAAAGGACCTGCGCCGTTCCCTTGGTATGGTGCTGCAGGATACGCACCTGTTCACCGGCACCGTAAGGGAGAATATCCGCTACGGCAGACTGGATGCGACAGACGCTGAGGTGGAGGCTGCTGCACGGCTTGCCAATGCTGACGGATTCATCCGCAGACTCCCGCAGGGATACGATACGATGTTAAAGGGCGACGGCGCGAACCTGTCGCAGGGACAGCGCCAGCTCCTCGCCATTGCCCGGGCTGCCATTGCGGATCCGCCGGTACTCATTCTGGACGAAGCCACGAGCTCCATTGATACGAGAACCGAGAAGATCGTACAGGACGGCATGGACAGCCTGATGAAGGGACGCACGACGTTCGTCATTGCACACAGACTCTCCACCATTCGCAACGCGGATCTGATTCTGGTACTGGAGCAGGGACGCATTGTGGAGCGAGGCAATCATGACGAGCTGCTCGAGCAGAAGGGCCGCTACTACCAGCTGTACACCGGCAAACGTCCGGAGCTGGCAGGTTAAGAAAAATGGTGGTAACTATTCAGCACCGACCGGAGCGAAGCGTAGATGCGAGAGCGCAAAGCGCGCAGCAATCCGGGTATCATGAATATGGGATAGGAAAAAGCCCCGAGAGCATAGGCTCTCGGGGCTTTCTGCTGCATCAATAAAACGGCGGATCAATAGTCCTCCAGAAAGCTGTGGTGAACGCCGTCCTTTTTGTATCCCAGCAGCTTGTCGAGACAGACATTCTCTGTGGCATGGAAGATATTGGTCTCAAGGCTTGGATTCGTCTTCTTAAGCTCTGCAATGATGCGTTTCGTCTCCATTCGCTTGTGACCGGTTCGGGAGGTATCGCCGGCGGCCGGTGTCACAGCACAGGTAGTGCAGGTGTCGGTGAAATGGCAGGCACATTGAATGAAGTGCAGGTGATTGCGGTCCCGCCAGGCTTTGATGTCCTCCTCACGGATGAAATACAGCGGACGGATCAGCTGCATGCCGTCGAAATTCGTGCTCTTGAGCTTCGGCAGCATGGCTTCCCACTGACCGGAGTAGAGCATGCCCATGAAGGCGGTCTCGATGACATCGTCAAAGTGGTGGCCGAGTGCAATTTTGTTGCAGCCGAGCTCCTTGGCTTTCTTATACAGGTGGCCGCGCCGCATGCGGGCACACAGGTAACAGGGCGAGGACTTAATGTTGTAGACCGTGTCGAAGATGGTGGTCTTGAAGAAGGTCAGCGGAATGCCCAGAAGCTCTGCATTGCTCTCGATGATATGCCGGTTGGCTTCATTGTAGCCGGGATCCATGCACAGGAAGGTCAGATCGAATTGGAACTGACCATGCTGCCGGAACTCCTGGAAGAGCTTTGCCATGACCATGGAATCCTTGCCGCCGGAGATACAGACAGCAATGTGGTCGCCGTTCTGGATCAGATCGTATTTGAGAATCGCCCGGGCAAAGGGATTCAGCAGATCTTTATGGAAACGCCCCTTCTGAAGAGACAGCTCAATCTGCTCCCGCAGCTCCTCATTGCGGGACTGCTTCTGAATGGCATAGAGCGCCCAGGCACCGTACCCGCCGGCAAGACTCTGCGCGGGGAATCCCTTCTCCTGCAGCTCCTCGGCAAGTTCTCTTGTCACAGTTCCATATTTGCAGTACAGGACAATGCGCTTGTCCTGCGAAAAAGGAGTCAGCTGCCGGCCATCCGCATACTCCCGCACCTGCTCCGGGGAGAAGAGAACACACCCCGGAATGAAGCCGTGGTCGTAATCCTCCTGATCGCGGGTATCTACGAGAAGATACTCATCCGGGAGCAGCTCATCAAGCTCAGACGGGGTAATCTCAAGAGGGAGGTTATTAAGCGATGATATGGTTACAGGCATTGCTATACTCCTATGGGTTCAATTACAGTTTATTCGTCAGACAGGAGTGGGCGGCGGACATCTCCACCGCTAACTCCTGTTTTGCGTCTGTACAGTAATCTTTTTCGAATCAAAATCCTCTAAGAGTTTATGCTTTTTGCTGCCATTCAGTCAATGAATCGTTACAGTTCACTCGCTAGCCAGAGCGGACATCTCCGCTGGGCACTTCTGTCTTGCGTCTGTACTGTAACAATGGACCGAGCGAATCCGAAACTTCGTCAATTCTCCCACTATCTTTTTCCGGCTATGTGTTGTATGCTTAGTGAGCCTTGAAGGAAATACCATATCTGGTACACATATAGATTTGAACAATCTAGATTTAGTACACTAACCGAGCAATAAGAATACAGCAGAACATGAAATTATCAGAGAATTCAGAAGGCTGATGGTTTTGCGTTGGTGTGGCCGACAGGCAGAGGATTTTGTTACACAACAAGGGGTAAGAGAAGAAATGGACGTGAACGGAATGGATAAGAACGGAATGGAGTCTGGCGCTCCCGCAATGGTGAGAACGAATGTCATCAAGAGAAACGGACAGGAGGTGGACTTCAACATTGCGAAGATCGTGAATGCGATCCGGAAGGCCAACGCAGAGGTGCGCGGCATCTATCAGATGAACGAGTACCAGATCAATGCGATTGCAGACAACATTGCCAAAAAGGTGCAGACCTCGCCCCATGCCGTCAGCGTGGAGGATATTCAGGATATGGTCGAGACGGGCATCATGGAGATGCGCGGCTACGAGGTGGCGCAGAAATACGTCCGTTATCGCTATAAAAGAGAGATCTCCCGCAAGTCCAATACCACCGACAACGGGATCCTGGCACTGATTAACCAGCAGAATGAGGAAGTGAAGCAGGAGAACTCTAATAAAAATCCTGTTATCAACTCCACGCAGCGCGACTACATGGCCGGGGAGGTGTCGAAGGACCTGACCCGACGTGTACTCCTGCCGGAGGACATCGTGAAGGCGCACGAGGACGGCATCATTCACTTCCATGATTCTGATTACTATGCGCAGAAGGAGCACAACTGCGACCTGATCAACCTGGAGGATATGCTGCAGAACGGAACCGTCATCAGCGAGACCCTGATTGAGAAGCCGCACAGCTTCTTTACGGCCTGCAATGTAACCACGCAGATTGTGGCGCAGGTGGCCTCCAACCAGTATGGCGGTCAGTCCTTCACTCTGTCACATCTGGCGCCGTTCGTCGATATTTCGCGCAAGAAGCTGACGAGACAGGTAATGGAGGAGCGCAAGCTCACCGGTGAGACGCTCGACGATGAGATCATCAGCAAAATTGTGGAGAATCGCCTGAAGGACGAGATCCGTTCCGGTATCCAGACCATCCAGTATCAGCTGATCACGCTCATGACCTGCAACGGTCAGGCTCCCTTTGTGACGATGTTCATGTATCTGGATGAGGTTCCGGAGGGACAGACCAGAGATGACCTTGCCTGCATCATCCGCGAGGTGCTCCTGCAGAGAATGCAGGGAGTTAAGAATGAGAAGGGCGTGTGGATTACGCCGGCCTTCCCGAAGCTGATCTATGTTCTGGATGAGGACAATATCCGCCCGGGATCTCCGTATTATTCCCTGACCGAGCTGGCGGCTCAGTGCACGGCGAAGCGTATGGTACCGGATTACATCTCTGCCAAGAAGATGAAGGAATATAAGAACGGCGATGTGTATCCCTGCATGGGCTGCCGTTCCTTCCTGACACCGGATACCGAGGGCCTTGGCGTCGATGGAAAGCACAAATATTACGGCCGTTTCAACCAGGGTGTGGTGACGATCAATCTGGTGGATGTGGCTTGCTCCTCCTACGGAGATATGGATGCGTTCTGGCGGATTTTCGATGAGCGTCTGGATCTGTGCCATCGTGCACTGCGCTGCCGCCACGAAAGACTCCTGGGAACCGTGTCGGATGTGGCACCGATTCTGTGGCAATACGGAGCACTGGCTCGCCTGAAGAAAGGTGAGAAGATCGACCGGCTCCTGTACAACAATTATTCCACGATCAGCCTTGGGTATGCGGGACTCTATGAGATGTGCATGCGCATGCTGGGTGTATCCCACACGGATCCGCGGGGCAAGGAATTCGCACTGCAGGTAATGCAGCACCTGAACGATAAGTGCACGGAGTGGCGCAAGGCAGAGAACATCAGCTATTCGCTGTACGGCACCCCGATGGAGTCTACAACCTACAAGTTTGCGAAATGCCTGCAGAAGCGCTTCGGCATCATCAAGGATGTAACGGATCACAACTACATCACCAACAGCTATCATGTGAATGTGCGTGAGAACATCGATGCCTTCACGAAGCTGCGCTTTGAAGCGGATTTCCAGAAGCTCTCCCCGGGCGGTGCCATCAGCTACGTCGAGGTCCCGAACATGCAGAACAACATTCCGGCCGTTCTGTCCGTCATGCAGTACATCTATGACAACATCATGTATGCGGAGCTGAATACGAAGTCGGATTACTGTGAGGTCTGCGGATACGACGGCGAGATCAAGATTGTGGAAGATGACAACGGCAAGCTGGTCTGGGAATGCCCGAACTGCGGCAATCGCGATCAGAGCAAGATGAGCGTGGCGCGTAGGACCTGCGGTTACATCGGAACCCAGTTCTGGAACCAGGGACGCACGCAGGAGATTAAGGACAGAGTATTGCACCTGTCGAATAAAACCTTTGAATAGATCTTGACCGGTTTAGTCATTAACCAGTTACGGTACAGACGCCCGCAGGAAGCAGTAAGCGGAGATGTCCGTTCTTGGCCAGCGAGTGTGGAGTACCTTGAAATACGGATACAGAATCTGATAAAACAAAAGCGAGGCAGCCTGTCGGCTCACCTCGCTTGTTTTGTCCGTCCTGGAAGTGATGACGATTCAGGCGGCATCTGCCCAGAAGGGGTGCTTACACTTAACTTAGAAAAGGATATCTATAAGGAAAACGACAATGCACATTGGAGAAATCATGACCGCTGACTCGGCGAACGGAGTCGGCATTCGCCTTACCATCTTCGTGTCCGGATGTCTGAATCACTGCCCGGGATGTTTTCAGCCGGAGACGTGGAATTTTGAGTATGGCCGCCCATACACGAAGGAGATGGAGGATCAGCTCCTGGAAGAGCTCGCCCATCCCTATTACAACGGCCTGACGCTGCTCGGAGGAGATCCGATGGAGCTGGCTAACCAGGAACCGCTGATGGGACTCCTTCGGCGCATTCATGCGGAGCTTCCGGAGAAGAATATCTGGGCCTATACCGGATATCTCTACGATCAGGATCTGCAGCCGGGCGGCAGACGATACATAGAAGGGATTACTGACCCGTATCTGGATTTGATTGACATTCTGGTGGATGGACCATTTGTGCAGGAGTTGAAGAAGATCACGCTGAATTTCCGAGGCTCCTCGAATCAGCGGATCATTGACCTGAAAGAGACACGCAGAACCGGAGAACTGGTATTGAGCTCGCTGAATAATTAGTATCTGTTTAGCACCTGGTGATTTCAACGTGAATCGGCCGCTTGCGGACGGATTCATGATTGAAATTGACAGGTGGCCAAGGGGCGTAGCCCCTCTGGCCAGCCACATCGAGGATTTGCAACGCAAATTCGAGATGCGGCGCTAAATAGATACAATAATTAATTAAAGGGATTTAGAAGGAGAGACGGATTTGAGTAGACTGACGATTCTCACCGAGGATAAGGCGCAGGTGACCATGGAATCCTTATATAAGGATTTGGAGCGCCGAATTGTTGCCAGCCCGCCGGGGCTGTGTACGATCGACTTGACAAGGTCGTTTATTAAGATGTGCCTGGCACAGTCCTGCGGCAAATGTGTCCCCTGCCGCATCGGACTTCGCCAGCTGGCAAGGCTGTTCGACGATGTTCTGGACGGTGATGCCGACGCAGAAACGATGAATGTGATCCGGCTTACGGCAGAAGGCATCTATTATTCTGCCGATTGCGCGATCGGCTATGAGGCGGCAAAGCTCGTTCTCAAGTGTCTTGACGGATGCGAGGAGGATTTCCGCTCCCATATTGAGCGGGGATTCTGCAGCTGCACGAGCAATCAGCCGGTGGCATGCGTGAAATCATGTCCGGCCGGGGTGGATATTCCGGGATACATCGCACTGGTTCATGAGAAACGGTATGCGGATGCGGTTCGACTGATTCGAAGGGACAATCCGCTGCCGACGGTCTGTGCATACATCTGTGAGCACCCGTGCGAAAACCGCTGCAAGCGGACGCTGATGGATGCGCCGGTGAACATTCGTGGACTGAAGAAAATGGCAGTCGACCACGCAGGAGATGTTCCGGTGCCGGCCCCCGGGACATTCACCGGGAAGAAGGTCGCCATCATCGGCGGTGGCCCCGGGGGTCTTAGTGCAGCGTATTATCTGTCATTGATGGGGCATCAGGTTACTATTTTCGAGCAGAGAAAACAGCTCGGCGGAATGCTCCGCTACGGGATTCCGAACTACCGTCTCCCCAGGCAGAAGCTGGACGCGGAGATTGCTGCGATCCTGTCTACCGGAATCGAGGTTCGCAAGGATATCTGTGTCGGGACAGACGTCGCGCTGGAGGACATTACGAAGGAGTATGATGCCGTCTACATATCCATTGGCGCGCATGCGGACAAGAAGATCGGAATTGAAGGCGAGGATGCGGGAACCGGAGTGACCTCTGCCGTAGAAATGCTCCGTGCAATCGGCGACGATGAAATGCCGGATTACACCGGAAAGCGTATCGTTGTGATCGGCGGAGGCAATGTTGCGATGGACGTAGCCCGTTCCTCCATTCGTCTCGGTGCAGAGAAGGTGAGCATCATCTATCGGAGAAGAAAGGCCGATATGACGGCGCTTCCGGATGAAGTAGAGGGCGCAGAGGCGGAAGGCTGTGATGTCATGGAGCTCATGGCACCGGTGCGGATCGAGAAGAACGCAGAGAATGCCGCCGTCGGTCTGTGGGTTCAACCCCAGATGATCAGCAGGATCAAAGGCGGGAGACCGTCGCCGCAGACGGCAGCGAAGGAAGAAGTGCTGATCCCCTGTGATCTTATCATCGTGGCAATCGGACAGGGAATTGAATCAGGATATTTTGAAGAGCATGGCGTGACGGTGCGAAGAGGCGCCATTGAGGCTCTCAACACCAGTGAAATCAAAGAGCACAAGGGAATTTTCGCCGGTGGTGACTGTGTGACCGGTCCTGCGACGGTAATCCGGGCTATTGCGGCCGGAAAGGTCGCGGCGGCCAACATCGATGAATACCTGGGCTATCATCATGAGATCGTTGCGGACGTAGAGATTCCTTACGCCGGGTATGAGGACAAGATCCCCTGCGGACGCGTGGAGGTTGCACTCCGGGCTGCGGCAGACAGGAAGAAGGATTTCGAACCGATCGAATATGGATTCTCCTGCGAAGAGGCCTGTCAGGAGTCCGGCCGGTGCCTTCGCTGTGATCATTTTGGATTCGGTTCGTTCCGGGGAGGCAGAGAAGAGCAATGGTAAATTTAACAATTAACGGGATTCCCGTATCGGTCGAAGAGAAAACAACGATTCTGGAGGCGGCCCGGAAAATTGACGTGAACATTCCGACCCTCTGTTATCTCGAAGACATCAATGAAATCGGCGCCTGTCGTGTATGTGTCGTCGAGGTGGAAGGGACGGATCGGTGTGTTACAGCCTGCAATAACTTCGTAGAAGAGGGCATGGTGGTTTATACGAATTCCAGAAAGGTTCGCACCACCCGGAAGACGAATGTTAAGCTCATCCTCTCACAGCATGATTATCAGTGCGGAACCTGTGTCCGCAGCGGCAACTGCACGCTGCAGTCCCTTGCCAATGAGCTGAACATCTCCAGCATGCCGTACGATTCCATTCTGGAGAAAAACCATTGGGACCGGTCACTTCCCCTGCTGCGGGATGCCAGCAAATGCATCAAATGCATGCGCTGCGTGCAGGTGTGTGACAACATTCAGGAGATGCACATCTGGGATGTCGTGAACACCGGTTCCCGCACCACGGTGAATGTTCGTGGGAACAAGAGTCTGAAGGAGACGGCCTGCACGCTGTGCGGACAGTGCGTCAGCAATTGCCCGGTCGGGGCACTCACCGAGAGGGATGACGTCGGAAGAGTGCTGGATGCTGTGGAGGATGAGAACATCATCACGGTTGTTCAGATCGCACCTGCGGTGCGCACGGCATGGGGAGAGAGCTTTGGCGCTTCTCCGGAATTTGCGACCACGGAAAGACTCGCTGCCGGGCTGCGGCGGATTGGATTTGACTATATCTTCGATACTACCTTCGCTGCAGATATGACCATCATGGAAGAGGGAAGTGAGTTTCTGGAGCGGCTTCCGGAGATTAAGGCGTCCGGAAAGCCGATGTTCACTTCATGCTGCCCGGGGTGGGTGAGCTTTATCAAAAGCCAGTATCCGGAGATGGCAGACAGGCTCTCTACAGCGAAATCGCCGCAGCAGATGTTCGGCGCTGTTACAAAGTCCTATTATGCACAGAAGCTGGGCGTAGAGCCGGAACGGATCTTCTGCGTATCTCTGATGCCCTGCATTGCGAAAAAGGACGAATGCACCTGGGACGGAGGCAGGGACGTGGATGCAGTCCTCACAACCCGCGAGGTGGAGCGCATGCTCAAGGCCTTCTTCATCCGGCCGGAGGATCTGCGGGAGGAGCCGCTGGATGATCCGCTGGGGCGGGGAACCGGTGCAGGCGTTATCTTCGGTACAACGGGCGGCGTGATGGAGGCAGCGCTTCGAAGCGCGTACTATCTGGTGAAAGGAGAAAATCCGGATCCGGATGCCTACCAGTCGCTGCGGGGAATGAAGGGCTGGAAGGAAGCTGTGTTTGATCTGAATGGGACGAATATCCGCGTCGCCGCGGCGAGCGGCCTTGGCAATGCAAGACACCTCATGGAGGCTCTTCGACGCGGCGAAGTGCAATACGACTTCGTTGAAATCATGGCGTGCCCGGGCGGCTGTGTCAACGGCGGCGGGCAGCCCTACAAGGCAGAGGCAGAGCTGACTGCCGACCGGCAGTGGGTGCTGTATGATCTGGATCACATGAATGTACAGCGTTTCTCGCACGAAAACCCTGCCGTCATGCAATGCTATGAGGAGTATTTCGGCAAGCCGCTTTCACAGAAGGCACATGAGCTGCTGCATGTGTGACGCGCCAGTTCCACCTGTCAGTTTCAACCGTGAATTCGTCCATGGGGTGTCCGATGCATGTTGAAATCGTCAGCTATGGAACAGATACATGTGCGTAATGCTTATATTAATGAATAGTTACAATGAATTCAGGAATCTATGCCCCTTACCTTCGATGAATTTCAAACTCAATATCACCTGCGGCTGACATCGCAGCAGCGGGAGGCAGTTATGGCCGTGGACGGCCCGGTGCTGGTCCTGGCCGTTCCCGGTGCCGGCAAAACAACGGTTCTCGTTGCCAGACTTGGCTATATGCTGCTGTGTGCCGGCATCCGGCCGGAACAGATCCTGACCGTAACCTATACGGTGGCTGCAACGAAGGATATGCGCAGGCGCTTTGCAGAGCAGTTCGGAGACGAGCTCGCAGAGCGGCTCGAATTCCGAACGATCAACGGAATCTGTGCGAAGATCATTGCAGCCTACGGACGCAGGATCGGGAAGACCGCGTTTACCCTTCAGACGAATGAAGGAGCAATTCTGCAGATTCTCCGGGAATTCTATATCGAGCTGGTGCACAATTATCCTACGGAATCAGAGCTCATGGATGTGCGCAGCCAGATCAGCTACATCAAGAATATGCAGCTCTCGGAAGAGGCGCAGCGGGAACTCGATGAGAAAGCGGGTCTTCCACTCTCAGAAATCTGCAGGCGCTACAGCGCCCGGATGCGCTCGCTGGGACAAATGGACTATGACGACCAGATGGTCTACGCCAGAACCATTCTGCAGCGCTGCCGGGAACTGACGCATGAGCTGCAGGAACAGTATCGCTACGTCTGCGTGGATGAGGCACAGGACACCTCCTATATTCAGCATGAGATTCTGCAGATTCTCGCGAAGGGATCTAACGGGGACAATCTGTTCCTGGTCGGGGATGAGGACCAGAGCATTTATGGCTTCCGGGCGGCCTTTCCGCAGGCACTGCTGGATTTCGAGCGGCAGCATGCCGGCGCCAGAGTCCTCCTGATGGAGGATAATTTTCGCTCTGATGCCTCCATTGTCGAGGCGGCCAATCGACTGATCGCACGCAATAAGAGCAGACACCCAAAGGTGCTGCGTGCCGTGCGTCCCTCCAATACGCAGGTCCGTATTCTCCCGGTTGCCCGCAGGCAGAACCAGTACAGCTATCTCTTGAAGGCTGCGGAGAATTGCCGTGTGCAGACTGCCGTGCTCTACCGCAACAACGAGAGTGCGTTGCCGCTCATTGATCTGTTGGATCGGAATGGACTCCCGTACACGGTACGAAGTGCCGATCTGTCGTTTTTTACCAGTCGTGTGGTGTGCGATATCGCGAATATCTACCGCTTCCTGCAGAATGAATCGGATACGGAAGCATTTCTGCAGATTTACTACAAGCTGAATCTCTACCTGCCAAAGCAAAGCGCTTATCGCTGCTGCGAAGCCAGCGCCAAGGATTCCAGACACCGTTCGCCGCTGTGGCATCTGTTGAAGGATCCGGGGACGGAGGACTACGTGAAATCGGCTGTCCGCAAGCTGATAAAGCATCGCGAGAAAGTGACGGAGGGTTCCGCCGAGACGGCATTGTTCACCATATGCAGCACCATGGGCTACTCGGATTACCTGAAGCGCACAGAGAGCGGGCAGGGACGGATGTCAATTCTGGAGATTCTGGCGAGACAGGAGAATTCACTGGAAGAGCTGTTCCGGAGACTGGATTACCTGAAGGAACGGATGCAGACACCGCAGGCGCCTGGGGATGCAGCGGAGCAGGCTTCCGATTCTACGAACGGTCTGATCCTCTCTACGATTCATGCGAGCAAGGGCCTGGAATATACCAGAGTCTATCTCTTAGACGTTGGGGACGGAACCTTTCCAGCAATGGATCCGCCGGAGCGGGGAGATGCAGCGGCAGCGGCTCTCTATGAAGAGGAACGGCGCATCTTCTATGTCGGCGTTACGCGTGCGAAGGACTACCTGAACATCTTCACATTGCCGGCCGGGTCGCGCTTTGCGGAGGAGCTGCTGCATGAGCCGAAGACCAGCCAAGCTAAGCTGAAAATGAACCGGACTTCCACAGGAGAGACAGGAGGAATGGGAAAGGCAGGCCGGCAACGGGAAGGACGTCAGACCGAAAAGGAGAAAGAGGCAAAGAGGCAAAAGGAAGAGGAGAATCTGAAGACTTTTCGGGAAACGGCACAGAAAACAACGCCCGTTATCCATAAGGTTTACGGACCGGGCGTTGTTCAGAATATGACGGATAAGCGGGTACGCGTCCTGTTCGCCACCGGCGATGAGAGGTCCTTTGACCTTCGCATCGTGGTGGGGAAGGGAATACTGCGGCTGGAATAAAGCAGCAAATTCTCTTGTGAATTTGCGTGATCCATCGGAGGCTGCTAAGGAAATGAAAGTGGCTGGCGGATCGTAATGAAGTGCTCATATATTATCCAAATATTGCTTTTTTACGGTATTCTGGATAATATATGAGCATGATTATATTAGGGCGAAAAACTGCAACAGAACTGAATATGGAACTTGCACACAGGGTTGCGAAGATCAGGAAGCGCAGAAAACTGTCCCAGTCGGCACTGGCTGCAAAGGCAGGCGTGAGCTTCGGTTCTCTGAAGCGCTTCGAGCAGACCGGCGATATTTCACTGCAGTCTCTGACGAAGCTTGCAATTGCTCTGGATATTGACGATGAGCTTGATCAGCTATTCACACAGGTTCCGTTCAACTCCATCGAAGAGGTTCTGGAGGAGCAGAAAAATTGACAAAATGATGCGTCTGAAGTTCAGGAGATTGTGCAGACGGAACTGGGAAAGTATCTGTTATAAAGTGGGAATCTTGAGAGTAAGCTCTCATCGGAGTTTGGAACCTTTTGAACCCGGTATCATATTGTGTGATTTTGGTGAGGTGATTCAAATGCAGGATATTCTGGTGGTTGTTGATATGCAGAACGATTTTATCGACGGAGCACTGGGGACGCCGGAGGCTGTCGACATTGTTCCGGCAGTTAAGTGCAGAATCGAGAATTTCGAAGGAAAGGTGTTCTATACGCGGGATACGCATGGCGAGAATTATATGGAAACTCAGGAGGGGAGGAACCTTCCTGTTCCGCATTGCATACAGGGGACCGAAGGCTGGGAAATTCGTCCGGAGCTGGACGTGCTGCGGAGGACACCGGCAATCGATAAGCCTACCTTCGGGTCGACGGAGCTGGGCAGAATTCTGGTGGAGGAGAATGAGAAAGATCCGATTGGCAGTATTACCTTTGTGGGATTATGTACGGACATTTGCGTGATCTCTAATGCGATGTTAGTAAAGGCATTCCTGCCGGAAGTGCCGATCGTCGTGGACGCTGCGTGCTGCGCCGGAGTAACACCAAAGTCACATCGGAACGCACTTGCCGCCATGAAAGCCTGCCAGATTCGAATTGAACATGAAGAATAAAAAGAGGGAGTCCCTATTCTGAAAAGAGTAGGGGCTCTTTTATTATGAGGATTATATGCCCAATTCGCGTTATGGGAAGGAATTTGGTATAGTATAGGGATTAGAGTTTGCTCTGAATCGTTGCGAGTTTGGGTACAGAATATTTATAGCAAAGCGTTAGGAAAGCACTGATTTCATCAGTGTTTCCATAAGATAATCGGGAATAGACATGACAGCAAAGGCGAAAGACAACTGGATACAGAAATGGCTGCGGGCTGCCGGCGAGTGCCAGAAGCCGCTGGAACGATACGTGTTCCCGGTGGTGCTGCTCTTGTGGCCGCTGTGGGGCGCCTGGAGCGGCGTGGATGTCAGTGATGCCGGTTACAGCCTGGCCAACTACGAATTCCTGCACAGCGGAATGTGGTATTACGCAACCTTCCTGGCGAACAAGGTGGGAGCTTTGCTGATGGCTCTTCCAGGAGGCGGCGGGCTGTGTGCGATGAATCTGAAGACGGCACTGCTGATCTCGGCGGCGGCGCTGGCGGCCTATCGGAACCTGCAGCGGCTGATGCCGGGATGGATGGTGTTCCTGGGCGAGGTGCTGGCAATCTCGGTGTTCTGGTGCCCGATGGTAATTCTCTATAACGTGTTGTCGTATGTGCTGCTGACCTTTGCATGCCTTTGCCTGTTCCGGGCAGAGAGCGGGATCCCGCGAAAGCGCAGCTGGTATGTTGCGGCTGGTATTTTCCTCGGATTGAATGTATTCGTTCGGTTCTCCAATATCCTGCAGGTGGTGCTGATCCTGGCAGTCTGGGCCGGAGAACTGTGGTCTCACCGAAGGCTCGAGACAACGCTTCGGGATACGGGAGCCTGCATTCTGGGGTATGTCATCGGCGGCGGCTGCGGATTCCTGTGGACGGTTGCAGACGGCGGCGTGACCGCATGGTTTCAGGCCATTCTGGACCTCATGGGAATCGGCGGAGATTATACCTTTTCGGAGATGATGCGGACAACGCTGGATGCGTATCAATCCGCATTGACATGGGTTCTCATCATGCTGGCCTGTGTGATTGCAGGGGTGTTCTTCTATGCAATGCCGATCCTAAGGAACCAACGGCATGTGAAGCATGGAATCTATCTTCTGGGCATTGCAGTTCTCATCCGTGTGTTCTGGGGACGCGGCGCCTTTACCGTGAACTACCAGGATTACTGGTGCATGTTCAACTGGGTAATGATGTTCCTGATTCTGTCCATCGGATTGGATGTCATCGGAATTTGCGGCGGATTCGGTGCGACAACGGATGAGCGGTTTCTTTCGGCACTTTCGCTGCTGCTCATTCTGATTCTGCCTTTTGGATCCAACAACTACACGTTCCCGATCCTGCTGGATCTGTTCCTGATTGCGCCGTTTACACTGTGGATGTTCCGTAGGATCTGGCAGGAATTCCGCTGGGAGGAGCTGCATTATCCATGGCAGGCGATGGCAATGGCGCTGATTCTGGTGACGATGGTGCAGGGAATTCTGTTTCATGGGAATTATTCCTTCCGGGACGGAACCGATGGGACGAAGCGAATGACCACCATCGAGGGCGTGCCGAACGCCGTGGGAATGGCAACGACGGAGCAGAATGCCGAGGAGCTGGAAGGGATGTACACGTATCTGGCAGAGAATGATCTGACAGAGCGAACGCTCTTAACCTACGGAGATGCGCCGGGACTGTCCTACCTGTTCGATATGGAACCGGGGCTGTCGACAGCGTGGCCGGATCTGGCCAGCTATTCCGAGGACCTGTTCCTGGAGGAAATTACAGAGCTGTCAGGAGTGGCACTGACAGGCCGCACCGATGAGCTGCCGGTGGTGATCATCCGGCACGATGACGATCATCCGTATTCGGAGAATGAACTGCAGACGCTGCGGCAGCAGCTGGAGAAAGCACGTGCAGCAGTGGCGGAAGAGACAGCTGCCTTGGAATTCACGTCAGCAAGCGGCGATACGGAATTGGAAGCAGACGGCGCAAATGATCTGACGAACGAGGCACAGGAGAGCGTGGATGAAACGGCTCTTCCGATGGGCAGTCAGGAGAAGCGCAAGGCAGCATATCTGGAAGAGTTTCTCGAAGAGGCCGGGTATCGGACCTGCTATGAGAACGCACACTACATGATCAAGGTTGCAGTGAGGTGATGAGCAATGGATATTCGAATTCCTTTTAATGTTCCGCCCTTTGTGGGTTCGGAGATGGATTACCTGCGGCAGGCCTGCGAGGTGAATCGCAAGATCTGCGGCGACGGACCGTATACCAAGCAGTGCAAGGCATGGATCGAGGAGAGAACCGGAACGGCGGAGTGCCTTTTGACGACCAGCGGCACGGACGCGCTGGAGATGGCGGCGCATCTGAGCCACCTGCAGCCCGGGGATGAAGTCATCATGCCCAGCTACACCTTCTGCTCGACTGCGGATGCCTTCGTTCTGCGCGGCGCTGTTCCGGTGTTCGTGGACATTCGGCCGGATACCATGAATCTGGATGAGCAGAAGATTGAGGACGCCATCACAGAGAAAACAAAAGCGATCGTTGCCGTCCATTATGCGGGCGTTGCCTGCGAAATGGATACCATTATGGACATTGCAAGGCGGCATAATCTGATCGTTGTGGAGGATGCGGCGCAGGGTGTCATGAGCAGCTACAAGGGCAAAGCACTCGGCAACATCGGAGATTTCGGCTGCTATTCCTTCCATGAGACCAAGAACTATTCCATGGGCGAGGGCGGAGCCATTCTGATCCGGGATCGGGAGCGTATCGATGAAGCGGAGATCCTGCGGGAGAAAGGAACCAACCGCAGCCAGTTCTACCGAGGCCAGATCGACAAATACACCTGGGTGGATTACGGCAGCTCCTTCCTGCCCAGTGAGCTGAATGCCGCGTACCTGATGGCACAGCTGGACCATGCTGATGAAATCAACAATGCGCGCCTTTCCAGATGGGAGCAGTATAATCGGATGCTGACACCGCTGGCGGAGGCTGGGAAGATCGAGCTTCCTGTCATTCCGGAGGGCTGCGTGCACAACGCACATATGTATTACATCAAGTGCAGGGATCTGGAAGAACGCCAGGCCCTGATCGGAGCCCTGAAGGAGAAGGGAATTCTCGCGGTGTTCCATTACATTCCGCTGCATTCGAGCCCGGCCGGCAGGAAGTTCGGAAGGTTCCATGGAGAGGATGTGTATACCACGAAGGAGAGCGAGAGACTTCTGCGCCTGCCGATGTATTACTCATTGACAGAGGAAGATGTAAACGACGTGGTGGATGTGATCGAGGCATTTTACCACGTGAAATAAGCCGAAAAGAAAACACAACGATGAAGCACCCGATCCCCATTAAGATGATGGCGGGGCAGAAAGTTTTTCCCGATATCCTTGAAATACCGGGTGCCAAGCGGCTTTGCAGGGAAAGCCGCAGCGGAGGCTGCAGACACGATTCGACTTTATACAGGCGGGAAACCAAAGAGCGGAGAACGTAAGATACGGGAACGACGGCTGACGGGATGGATTTGCATTCCGGCAGCTGTCCTTCTCGCATTTGCTGTGTGCAGAGGCTGGAAGGTTTATTACGATCTGAATGATGACTCTTTGATGGCAGAGATTCTGGCAGGCAGTTACACCGGAACACCGGCGTTTCGGAATATTCAGAGCTATTATCCATTGACGCTGGTTCTGGGCGGTCTGTACCGGCTGACAAAGGCTGTGGACTGGTACGGTCTGTTCCTGCTGATCGTGCAGTATGGGTGTCTGGCGCTGGTTTGGAATCGTATTGCGAGGGCGGCATCGCAGCAGATTTCCGGACGCAAATCAGAGGGCTGCAGACAGCAGAAGGAATTGCATTACAGAGGCGCATTGCAGGAGAAGGACTTGAGAGACCTGCGGAATGCGAAGCTGCAGGCTGCAGGTGGGATCGCGCTGACGCTGCTGACAGCCGGAAGTCTTCTCCTGTATCACTATGTGTATCTGCAGTATTCCGTGACGGTCGGCATTCTGGGGGCGACGGCCTGTGTGCTGTTCCTGACGATGAACGAGATTCGCCTTCGTGAGGTATTGCCGCCGGTTCTTCTGATCTGGCTTGGGTATCTGCTGCGGTCCGAGATGATGCTGTTCGTGGGGCCGCTGGCGGCACTGGCCTTTCTACTGCGGCTGTGTGAGCTGACGCTCCTTGACAGGACGTCAGGGGAGGCGGAATCCGTTGCCGGAGCAAGCCGGGAGACAACAAACGGCACGGAATCAGAGAGAATATCGAAACGATGGATGAGATCCGGGAATAGCGGGAATAGCGAGAAGAGAGGCTTCGTACAAGGACTGCTTCTCGTTGGCTGCCTGGTACTGCTGGGACTTAGCCTTGGGACGCTCGGGCAGAAGCTGGGATATCGGAGTGCAGAATGGAAGACCTTCCAGGAGTTGTTCGATGCCAGAACAGATCTGTATGACTTTGCCAGCATTCCGGATTATGAAGGGAACGAAGACTTCTATGAGAGCATCGGTTTGCAGAGGGAGCAGGTAACGCTGCTGCAGAACTACAATTACGGGCTGGATGATTCCATTGATGCCGGGATCCTGCAGGCAGTGGCAGATTACGCAAAGGCACAGTATGCAGGGCAGTACAGCCTGGGAACGAGAATAAAGAATGCACTCTGGGATTACCGCGTTAGTCTGACGACCAATGCGGAGGAGCCCTATCGGACGATTATCCTGGTATTGTATGGCTTGGTTCTGATTCGGATTGCGGCGGAATTGCTGATCGGGAGGAAGCGGAAGAGAGCTTTGCCGGGGGATAATGGTGAAGCAGTACGAGAAGAGAAAAAAGAGAAGCGCTATCTTCTGCTGCATCTGGCGGGACTGGTGCTGCTGTTCGCTGGTCGGAGCGTTCTGCTCCTGTATCTATATTACAATCATCGCCCGGTGACGAGGCTCACACACAGCGTATTCCTGTGCGAAGCGGTGATCCTGCTGTGGATGCTGACTGAGAAACGCTGCGCAGGAAATTATCCAGGTGATGACGGGAAGGCAGCTGCTGCGTTGTCAGAGAAGCCTGCAAACGAGACGGCTGAAGTCCTGCGGACGAAAGCGGAGCCGGTAACGGCGAAGGCACCTGGAAATGCATGGACCGTCCTGCAATGGGCGGCAGTGGTGATTGTTATGACTTGGGGGCTCATGCATCAGCTGCAGCTGGTGCATGAGGAACAGGAGAGCAGGACGCAGAAAAATGCGGCCTATCAGGAGCTGCAGTCCTATGCCGGAGAACATGCGGAGAATGTGTACCTGGTGGATGTGTATTCGACAGTGAACTTCTCAGATCGTCTGGGAGAGCCGGCAGCAGTGCCGGTGAATCTGGATCTTCTGGGCGGCTGGGCCTGCAAGAGTCCTTTGGAGCGGGAGAAGCTGCGTGTGTTGGGATTGGACGTGGATACTACGATGGAATCCGGAACAGGAGCGGCGTCCAATCTGCTGGAGCAAGGCAATGTATATGTAGCTGCCGAGACCGGAGAGAACATGGACTGGCTGGCAGAATACTACGCGGCAATGGGCGTGAACGTGCAGGTGAAGGCTGTGGACCAAATCAGCGAGAGCTGGGTGATTTATGCGGTGACGAAATTATCAGACTGACAGAGAGGTACGCCGATGGTGCGCGCAGTCTTCGGCAGAGAAATGACTTCGGCTGGATCTTACGGCTGGAAATTTGGTGCGAGTTGGATGCGGATTCGGCGTACATCATGGAGCCGGAGCGGCACAGAATCGTTGGGAACAGGAATATGCTGGAACGAAATGACGAAGTACACGGGAATGCGAAGACCGAAGGACGGATTGCAGATGCGGCGGATGATAAGATCCGAATTCGACCGCTGACGCTGGAGGATTCGCAGCTCATTGTGGACTGGCGGAATAATCCGAGAGTGATGAGCCGGTATATCTATCGGGAGAAGTTCACACTGGAAGGGCAGGAACGGTATTTTCATAAGAGAGTGGAAACCGGTCAGGTGGCGCAGTTCATTGCAGAGGAGATTGCATCGGGCAAGCCCATCGGCTGCGTGGTGCTGGATGATATTCAGCCGCAGTATGCCGAGTGCGGGAACTGGATCGGTGAGGACTGGGCCATCGGAAAGGGCTACAGTGCGCGGATGATCCGGCTTGCCTGTGCATACGGCTTCCGGGAGCTGGGGCTGGAGGACATTGTGGCCAGGATCTTCGAGGACAATCCGGCATCGCTGCACAGCTACGAGAGGGCCGGATTTGAGATTGCGGGCGTGCTGCCGGCTGTGGAATGCACGGACGGCAGTCACAAGGACATGATGTTCCTGCGGTGCAGGCGGCCGAAGTCGTTATAAGAGATAGAACGAGTGAGGAAATCGCAAAGCGCTGCGATTCGAGGATAACTGGTAAAAGACAAGCAATGCGGCAGTGATTCTGAAGTAGGATCAAAAAGGCTGCCATTATGTATTGGAGAGAAACGTGGAACGAAATGATCAAATGGAACAAACGCAACAGACGCAGCAGATGATCAGCTTTGTCATTCCCTGCTACCGTTCGGCGAAGACGCTGCCGGGGGTGGTGAAAGAGATTGATGCAGTCATGCAGACAATTCCCTGCAGAGGCTATGAAATCATTATGGTCAATGATGGCTCCGGCGAGGAGACGAGGGACGCCATCTGGCAGCTGTGCGGGGAGGCAGGGAAGCCTTCTGCGCGCAAGGGAATTGAGCTGGCACGGAATTTCGGACAGCATGGTGCACTCATGGCAGGAATCCGACATACGAAGGGTGATCTCGTGGTATGCCTGGACGATGACGGCCAGACACCGGCGAATGAGGTTGGAAAGCTTCTGGATGCCATTGCAGCCGGAGCGGATGTTGCCTATGCCAGCTACGAGCACAAGGAGCATTCGGCGTTCCGGAATTTCGGCAGCTGGGTGAATGAGAAGATGCTGGAGCACATGCTGGACAAGCCAAAGGAGCTGTATGTCAGCAGTTATTTTGTCATGCGGCGGTTTGTGGCTGATGAGGTGCTGCGGTATGAGAATTCCTATCCGTACTTGCTGGGACTCGTGCTGCGGAGCACGAAGCACATCGTGAACGTGCCGGTGAATCATCGCAGACGCGAGGTGGGCAGCAGCGGATATACACTGGGGAAGCTCCTGGGACTTTGGATGAATGGCTTTACGGCCTTTTCCATTAAGCCGCTTCGGATCGGAACGGCCATCGGAGCCGGCTGCGCAGGTATTGCATTTCTCTATGCGATTTATACAGTGCTGAAAAAGCTCGTGAATCCGGCTGTCCCGGTGGGCTTCTCGGCGCTGATGACGGCCATTGTCTTCTTCGGCGGGATGATGCTCCTGATGCTGGGGCTCGTGGGCGAATACGTCGGCCGGACGTACATCAGTGCCAACAATGCGCCGCAGTACGTGATCCGCGAAGAGACTGCGGAGGAAGAGCTGTGATTGGCCGCCTGCTGATTGCAATCGTGAACTCGTCCGCGAAGCGTCCGATTCGCGTTGAAATCGTCGGGGGCTGAGCAGATATATTCGGGAAAATTTGACACTGGTATCACCATGTGAAAGGTAAGAACAGCATGCTGTTACGAACGGTAGTAAGCAAACAAAAAGCGGCGATTGCCGTGATCCTCTGCGCTTTTCTGATGGCGCTGGCAACGATCTGGCCGATGCGGCTGTATCACGAGGAGCACGCCTATGCCTCCGGCTTGGAGCCGACCTATTCCACAGAGGCCGTGACGGAGGAACAGGATGCCGGCGAATATTTTGTCGCCCAATACCGGCACCTGCAGACGCTGAAGTTCTATGTGCAGTCGGTGAAGACCGGCGAACAGGCCGAGTTTCAGCTCTTCCATGTGGAGGAGAACGGGGCAATGACGCTGACGGCAGAAGAAACGGTGGAGCTGCCGAAAGAGTATCCGGCCTATGCGGTGGTGTCTGTGGATGCCGACATGATCACCGGGGATACGTATGTTTACACGGTGCGCGGCGTGGAAGGGAGCAGCTTTACCGTTGGCTGCGAATCCCAGACGGAGGCGCTGGCAACCGGAAAGGCACCGCTGTATCAGCTCGGCTTCTATTATGACAGCGGGGTGGAGGACATGGCAGTCAAGACCAGTGTCACTTACCGGGTACCGGAGTCGAAGGGACCGTCCATTCTGCGCAGCATGGTATATTTCCTGCTGGCAGCCGCTGCCATTGCCATCGTTCGACTTATTGGGAGACGGCAGAATAAGGGCAATGCTGCGTCCGGGTCTGTCACCACGCTGCTGCGCGTGCTCCAATTCACATTGACGCCGGTGATCCTCGTTGTCTTCGGTCTGGCCTTTCTTGCAGTGTGGCCGGGGAAGCTCTTCGATGGACGTGTGCTGGATATCCTGATTTATGAAGCGGGAATTGTGATCGGCGGGGCATTCCTTCTGTACGGGCTGTGGCATCGGAGAGTGGGGGCGGCATACAGCGGGACCAACACACTTGTTACGAGTGGAATTGCGGAGGTTTCCGGGAACGGGATCCGTGTTGCGGCGGAGTCTGCCGCAGGGACGGCGGTGCGCAGAGGAACGTGCTGGCACTGGGGAATCATTGTCTGCATCGCCTTGATCCTGGATCGCAGCGCGGTCTATATGAATGCAACCAACGATTATGTACATGATGCCTCCATGCACTGGATTGTGGCACTCTTGTGCGTCATTGTGCTCCTTATGGGAGACATTGCTTCGAATTGCAGCCTTGCAGCGAACCTGGTTGGGATTGTTTCTATTGTGTCGGCAGCGGTCTATTGCGCCGGCAGCTGCGTGGGTGCGGAGGATGCAGAGGCTGCCTGGAAGAATGGCGTGATCATTTCCCGGAGCGTTGCCTGTGCGCTGGCAGCCATTGCGGTGACCGCGACCATTGTTATGCTGATAGACCGGGTTCGAAGCGGGAGAAAGCCGGGAGCGGGTATCTGCCGGAGTCTGATGATCCCGGTGGCGGCGCTGGCCGGCTGGATGCTGGTTTTCCGGAATACGAGACTGTGGATCCCGTTGATGATCGGGATGTGGCTTCTGTTCTATGTGAAGTATCGGTACTGGGAGGGGCGGAGCTTCCTTTTGGAGGATCTGTGTAAGGGTGTGCTGCTGGATTTTGTCTGCAAGATGATCTACTGCATGCTGCATCGGTATTATCTGGCGTACCTGTACAGCCGGTTCTCGATGCATTTCCACACGCCGACGGTGACTGCCTATTATCTGATTGTGGCCTGCGCGGCGTCCATTACGCTGTTCGTATGGCGGCTTCGCAAGGTCAGCGGTCAGCGCCTGTCCGTGAAGCTGGCAGGAACCTGGAAGGAAGCCGGCCTCATGGGCATGTCCTGCTCCTATATGATCATGAGCCTTACCCGGTCGGGCATTGGTGTGATGGCTGTCATGCTGCTGATTGCAGCCTTCTATCTGGGAAACTACCGGGTAGGATATCGGCGGGAGCTGCCGGAGGATGCTGCCGATGGAATGGAAGGAGACAGAGAACAGTCGGCTGAGGATGCAGGGCGTGTTGCGAGAAGCTATGTGCCGAAATTCTCTGTCGCGGTTCGCCTGAAGACAGGTGTGCTGACACTGCTGACCTTCCTGCTCATTCTCTGCCTTAGCTTCCCGGTGGCCTTCACCGGGCAGCGGCTGATCTCTACCGTGTATGCGCATCCGGAGCGTTTCGAGGATCTGGAGCCCTATGATGACTGGGTGCTGCGGAATGTGACGTGGAACTGCACAGCGTTCATGAACATCGAGATTTTCATTCGGGATTTCGGCGACCGGATTATC
Source organism: uncultured Sarcina sp. (assembly GCA_964386925.1). Classification (GTDB taxonomy): domain Bacteria; phylum Bacillota; class Clostridia; order Lachnospirales; family Lachnospiraceae; genus CAG-791. The sequence continues at coordinate 33,620 of CAYLUU010000011.1, forward strand.
GGCGGAGAGATCGGATCGAAGATTTACTACGGCAATGACTGGTATATTCCGCAGGGGTATCGCACGGCGGATGCCGGCGGGGTACCGGATGAAACAAAAGAGTATGCCGGAGTGTTGGCTGCGGATGCGGAAAATGCTGCATCGGAAGCGGCATTGAATACGGAGAATGCGAAGGCTTCGGCAACGGCCGGGCTGATGCTCCTAACGAGCCAGGCAGAGCTCGAGGATGGCTCCATTGATACCGGAGATCTGTCCAATGGCAGAATCGGGCTGTTCGTGGCCTACATCAAGGAGCTGAACCTGACAGGACACGATGAGATGGGCGTTCTGATGCAGAATGGAAGCATGGCAGTGCATGCCCATAATATCTTCCTGCAGACAGCCTATGACTGCGGCATTCCGGCCGGCGTTCTGCTCCTGATCGCGGTGTGCGGCATGGCCCTGGCGGGGCTTCGCTATGCAAGGCGAAAAGGCACAAAGGATAATTACGCACTGCTGCCGTTTCTCCTGACCATTGGATTCGGATTGACGGGAATGGTGGAGTGGATCTTCCATTTCAGCAATCCGTACACCATTGCCATGCTGTTTGCACTGGCACCGATTCTGTTCCCGGAAAAGGAGACTGACAGATGAGGCGGCGAAAAGATCTTTTCTTAGCTGTGATCTATGGGGGATGCCTGTCGGCGGCACTGCTGCTGGGGAATATGTTGAAAACGAAGGGAGCTCTCTCGGCAGTGTCCGGGCAGGAGCTCCTGTGGCTTATTCTGCGGTGGATGATCTTTGCAGCTCTGGCCATGCTCGCCTGGTACGGGATGGAACAGGGGAGCACTGGCGCAGATCCGGAAACTGTCTCGGTGACAAAGGGAAGAAGGAATATCCTGCGGAGGAGCCTTACCGGCAGATGGAGATGGCTGGGGGTATGGCTTGTCTTTTTCCTGATACAGCTCGTCTCGCTGCTCGCAGTGTACCCGGGGTTCTTCGTCTACGATGCAGCAGAGGAGCTGGCTATGGTGGAGACGAGGACATTCTCCACACATCATCCGCTGCTCCATGTGCTGCTCCTGGGGGGCTCTATTCTGGCAGTCCACAAGGTGACCGGCTCCTATAATCTGGGTATTTTCTGCTATATGCTGTTCCAGATGGCGGTGATGGATGCGGTGTTCGCGGCCCTTATTCGAGAGATGGAGCATGGGAAGATCGTAATGCGGGGGAGCGTTTCTGGAGAAGCCGGCGCCGCGAATGGCGAGGGAACCCCGGCAGAGGAACAGGGCACGGCAGGAGCTAAGTGCAGCGGAAAATGGTCCGGGATACAGATCTTCGGAATTCTGTGGCTCGCCTTCTGCCCGGTGGTGACGATGTTCGTGCTGTGCAGCTGCAAGGATGGCCTGTTCGCTGCGGCGCTTTTGATGATGACGATGTACCTGAAACGGATTCTGTGCGGCAGAGCGTGGGGAACGGCACAGGGAGCGAATGACGAGTCTGCGAAGGAGGTACAGAGTCAGAGTCGGAGAGACCGGATTGGATTCGTTGTCTCCGGAACCCTGATGATGCTCCTTCGCAACAACGGTGTGTATGCCTATGCGGTGTTCGTGGTGATAATCGGTGCGGCGGGCCTTGTCAGATGGATTCGCTCTGCAATGGCATCGCATGAAGGC
>CAYLUU010000012.1:0-5999 GCA_964386925.1 uncultured Sarcina sp.
AACTATGTCCTACCCCAGAATTGAAGACGTATCACCCATGATGCAGGAATACCTGCGGACCAAGCAGGAGCATCCCGATTGCCTCCTGTTCTACCGCCTGGGCGACTTCTATGAAATGTTCTTTGAAGACGCGGAGATTGCTTCCAGGGAGCTTGAGCTCACCTTAACCGGCAAATCCTGCGGCCTGGAGGAACGTGCCCCCATGTGCGGTATTCCGTTTCATGCCGTGGATATGTATCTCGCTAAGCTTGTAGAGAAAGGCTACCGCGTAGCCATCTGCGAGCAGGTTGAGGATCCGAAGCTCGCCAAGGGACTGGTAAAGCGTGAAGTGATCCGCATTGTGACCCCTGGCACCAACATCAGCCCGGAGACGCTGGATGAGCACAGGAACAATTACCTCATGGCGATTTTCTACGATGCCGCAGCTACACTTGCCGGCATTGCAGTCAGCGATATTTCCACCGGCGATTTTCTGGCAACGCAGGTAAACGGATCGCAGAAGATTCTGGATGAAATTCAGAAATATATGCCGTCAGAGCTCATCTGCAACGAAGCCTTTCTGATGAGCGGCATCGATGTTGATGACCTCCGCAATCGCCTGTCTATCACGGTGAATACACTGGATCCGCATTATTACAACGAGAACGACTGTCAGGAGATTCTGCTGCGTCATTTTCATGTGTCGAGTCTGCTGGCACTTGGCATTGACGATCTCAAATATGGGACTCTTGCCTGCGGCGCACTGCTGCGGTATCTCTATGATACCCAGATGAATAATCTGTCGAACATTACGCGGATTGAGGCATATCTGGCCGGCAAATACATGCTCCTGGATACCGCTACGCGCCGCAACCTCGAGCTGACGGAAACCCTCCGTGAGAAAAAGGTTCACGGCTCCCTTCTCTGGGTTCTGGACAAAACCAAAACCGCCATGGGAGCAAGACTCCTGCATCAGTTTCTCGAACAGCCTCTGATCGATGCCGAAGAGATTACAAAACGCTTCGATGCGCTGGAAGCCCTGTCGAACCAGAGCGTTGACCGCGATGAACTGCGCGAATATCTGGGTCCCGTCTATGATCTGGAGCGGCTTCTTACGAAAATCAGCTACGGCAGTGCCAATCCGAGGGATCTCGTGGCCTTCCGAGAATCTCTTCGCATGATCCGGCCCATTTATCAGGTACTGGGCGGATTTGACACAGAGGAACTCGTGCGGATTCGCGGCGATCTCGGCAATTTTGATGATCTGGTGGAACGGCTTACAGCAGCCATTCAGGACGATCCGCCGCTTGCCATGAAGGAGGGCGGCATCATCAAGGAAGGCTACAATGCAGACATTGATTCCTTCCGGGATGCGAAGGTGAACAGTCGGAAGCTCCTTGCGGAAATGGAAGAAGCGGTTCGTAACGACACCGGCATCAAAAACCTGAAGGTCAAATACAACAACGTATTCGGCTATTTCTTTGAAGTGACCAATTCCTTCAAGGATCTGGTGCCGGATTATTTTGAGCGCAAGCAAACACTGGTCGGCAGCGAGCGATATACAACCCCTGAACTCAAGGATCTGGAAGCAAAGATTCTGGGAGCAGAGGACAAGCTGAACGACCTCGAATACGAGGAATTCGATAAGTTCCGCAAGGAAATCTCCGGACGCGTCATCGAAATCCAGAAGGCAGCCAAAGCCATCGCCTTTCTGGATGTATATGCCTCCCTGTCACTGGTATCGGAGCGAAACGGCTACGTTCGCCCGCACCTGAATGACAAGGGCGTGATCCGCATCAAGGACGGAAGGCATCCCGTTGTCGAGCGCATGATGCCGGGCGATTTTGTCTCGAACGACACCGTACTGGACAGCAAGAAAGACTGCATCGCCGTCATCACCGGCCCCAACATGGCCGGCAAATCTACCTATATGCGTCAGGTGGCACTCATCGTCCTGATGAGTCAGATTGGGTGCTTTGTGCCAGCGGGGTCGGCAGATCTGTGCGTAGTGGATCGTATTTTCACCCGCGTTGGAGCTTCGGATGACCTTGGCAGCGGCCAGTCGACTTTCATGGTGGAAATGAATGAGGTAGCCAACATTCTGCGCAATGCAACACCGAAGTCCCTTCTCATTCTGGATGAAATCGGGCGCGGTACCTCCACCTTTGACGGCCTTTCCATTGCCTGGGCGGTGGTAGAATACATTGCAAACCGTAAGATCCTGGGAGCCAAAACATTGTTCGCCACCCATTATCACGAGCTCACCGAGCTTGAGGGCAAGATCAGCAATGTCAACAACTACTGCGTTGCCGTTCGAGAGAAGGGCGACGACATTGTTTTCCTTCGCAAAATCATCAAGGGCGGTGCTGACCGTTCATACGGCATTCAGGTTGCAAGACTTGCCGGGATTCCGGACATGGTCATCGAGCGCGCCAAGGAAATCGCCCGCCAGCTCTCAGACAATGACATCACAGAGAAGATTCAGTCCATCGAGGTCAAGGCCGGAGAAAACGGTGCAAAGCCTGCCAAAGTCCAGCATTATGACGATGTGGATCTCAATCAGATGACACTGTTCGATGCTGTGCAGGAGAACGATGTGCTGAAGGAGCTGCAGGAGCTCAATATCACGAACATGACGCCGATGGACGCACTGAATACACTGTACCGCCTGCAGTCTGAACTCAAGAATCGGTGGAGTGTGGAAACGCCGCAGTGAATTTAACCTCGCGTGGCCTAGCAGCTGGAATCTGCTCTCCCCGCTTACACTTAATATCGTTTGTAAAGGACTTCTGTATGGCAGAAATACATGTTCTAAGCTCTGAAACGATTAACCGGATCGCTGCCGGCGAGGTGGTCGAACGTCCGGTCAATGTTGTAAAGGAGCTGACCGAAAATTCCATCGACGCCGGAGCGACTGCGGTTACAGTTGAGATTAAAAACGGCGGCATTGACCTGATCCGTGTTACCGATAACGGGAGCGGCATTGATCCTTCCCAGATCGGCAAGGCCTTTCGCCGGCATGCCACCAGCAAGATTCGGGAGGCTGAGGACCTCGGCTGTCTGCACAGCCTTGGCTTTCGCGGTGAGGCACTGTCCTCCATTGCGGCCGTATCCCGGGTAGAGATGATTACCAAGACCCGGGAGAGCCTGGTTGGAATCCGTGCGGTGAATGATGTGCATCCGCAGCTGCAGGCGGGCAGCCGTCTGCAGGATATTGAGGATGCTTCCAGTGACATTACACCGCTGGAAGTTACAGAGGTTGGTGCTCCGGACGGTACGAGCGTGATCGTACGGGATTTGTTCTATAACGTACCCGTCCGGCGCAAATTCCTGAAAACACCGCAGACAGAGGCCGGTGCGGTAACCGATCTTATGGAGCATCTGGCGCTGTCTCATCCGGAGATTTCCTTTCATTACCGTGTGAACGGGCAGGAGAAGCTTCATACCACCGGCAACGGCAACATCAAGGAACTGATTTACCGAATCTACGGCCGCGAGATGTCGAATTCCGTCATTCCGATTTCCAGAACCTCCTCCGATGGAAATATGGTCATCAATGGCTTTCTGGGACGGCCTGAATTCTCCAGATCCAGCCGAAATAATGAGATTTTCTTTGTCAACGGCAGAATCTTAAAGAGCAGTGTTCTCTCGAAGGGATTGGAGGAAGGCTATCGAACGGATCTGATGCAGCATCGTTTTCCGTTTGCCATTGTCTATTTCAAGGCTCCTGCGGAAGATATCGATGTCAACGTACACCCATCGAAAATGGAAGTTCGCTTTACCAATTCGAAACGTGTGTATGACTTCCTGAATGAGTCGGTCTACAATACGCTGCATCACATCGAGCTGATCCCGCGGGCCACGATGGATACCCAGGCAGAAGAGAATCGCCTGCGAAGGGACGAGGAGAAAAACCGCGAAAGCGCAGAACGCTCACAGGTTCACACTGAGCCTTTTGAGCGTAAGGTCTCTGCCAAGTCGGAGCCTTCTGTTGCAACTTCTGTCCCTACATCGGAACAAAAGAAACCCGAAGATACGCAGGTGCGGGATCTGCTCTCGGCAGCCGCTGGAACTGCGGAAAATGCTGCACCTGCTGACATCAAAGCATCTGCTGCCGGGGCGACTTCGCTGCATGACAATACTGTCACCTATGCGTCGGAGGATTTTGTATTTATAGATAAGACAAGTGCCGTTAAGCCGTCTTACCATGCGGACACAGCAGTGAACGCCAAGGAAGCCAGGACAAAAGCCGCGCCTTTGCCAAAAGAAGAGGTCACACCGCTTCTTCGCGAGGATGCAAAATTCGAGCAGCAAAGCTTTGTTGCCGAGGCCGAGCTTCCGGATATGAAAAAGGCTGTCGAGAGGCAGAGGGAACAGGAGCAGGCTGTCATGGCAGGTGACCTGGAGGCCATGTTCCGCAAGAGCGTGCAGGATGACTACGTCGAGGATCTCTACGGCAACCGGAATTATCACATTCTGCAGGCTGGCAACGTGCCGGAATACAAGATTGTGGGGCAGATTTTCGATACCTACTGGATTCTGTCCTTCCGGGACAAGATGCTCATGATTGATCAGCACGCCGCCCACGAGAAGGTCAACTTCGAGCGCCTAATGCGCCGACTTGCCAGAGAACAAACAGAAGCCGCTCCCTCCCAGATGCTGGCTCCGCCGCTCATTCTGAACCTGAACGGTCGTGAAGAAGCTGCCTATCAGGAATACAAGGATTATTTTGCCAGGATGGGCTATGAGATTGAGGTCTTCGGAGAGAATTCCTATGCGCTTCGCGCAGTTCCGATGGAGCTTTATGCGAATGAGCCGGATGCACTCCTTATTGAAATTCTGGATGAAATTCTGGACTCCCGTATGAGCGGAACGCCTGCTGCCATTCTGTACAAAATTGCTTCCATGTCCTGCAAGGCAGCGGTGAAAGGCAACATGAAGCAGTCGGTAGAAGAGGCTAAGGCACTCATTGATGAGCTTTTGTCACTGGACAATCCGTATCATTGTCCGCATGGGCGGCCTACGATGATTGTTCTGACCAAACAGGAGATCGAACGCAAATTCAAGCGAATCGTGTAGGAATCGTGCAACTATGAATAAACTGGTTATTATTGCCGGGCCGACGGCCAGCGGCAAGAGTGCTGCCGGCGTCCGGCTGGCGCAGCTGCGGAATGGGAGCATTATCTCTGCGGACTCCATGCAGGTATACCGCGGCATGGACATTGGCTCTGCCAAAATTACAACCGAGGAAATGCAGGGAATACCGCATGAGCTGATCGACATCGTGAATCCGGATGAGGAATGGAATGTGGTGCGCTTCCAGCAGGAGGCCAAGGCAGCCGTGAACCGGATTCATTCTGCCGGAAGGCTTCCGATCGTGGTCGGCGGCACCGGTTTTTACATTCAGGCGCTCCTCTATGACATTGATTTCACGGAAACCAATGAGGACACGGAGTATCGCCGGCAGCTCGAGGAAAAGGCAAAGGCGGAGGGGCCGGAGAGTCTTTACCGCCTGCTGCAGGAGCAGGATCCTGCGGCGGCAGAAGCCATTCATCCCAACAACATCAAGCGCGTGATCCGGGCACTGGAATTCGCCAGAGAGACCGGGGCGCGCATTTCCGACCACAATATGGAGCAAAGGCAACGCCCCGCCGCATACGATGCACATTATTTTGTCCTTACAATGAACCGGGAGCGGCTCTATGAACGCATCAACCGCCGCGTCGATCAGATGATGGAGATGGGACTTCTCGAGGAGGTGAAACGCCTGCAGGAGCAGGGCTTCACGGCAAAGGATGTCTCTATGCAAGGGCTTGGCTACAAACAGCTCCTGGAATATCTGGACGGGCAGTATTCGTTAGACGAAGCTGTGGAGCAGATTAAGACGCAGACGAGGCATTTTGCAAAGCGCCAGCTCACCTGGTTTCGCCGGGAGAAGAATGTCATCTGGGTCGATATGGATGAGCTTGGAAGCCCGGAAGCTGCTGCACAGTACATGAGCGAGCAGATATAATAGGCAG
>CAYLUU010000012.1:6099-18849 GCA_964386925.1 uncultured Sarcina sp.
CGCAACAATTCAGGTATCCTAGGTACAAAAGATTTTGGGATTCAGCATCATTTAGATTTCGAGGAAGATAAAATGCTAGATGTAAAAGAAGAGTTTATGACTGCAAAAACAAAAACCTACCGTGAGCTTGGCATTTCCGAGGAGGTTCTGCGTTTCGCACAACCGATTCTGGATGGGCTGCGCTCTCGTTTTGACGCAATTGACGAGATGGCGGAGTACAATCAGCTCCGGGTCATCCATGCCATGCAGGAGGCACACATCGGCGAGGCAAGTCTGAAGGGGACGACAGGATATGGCTATGACGATATCGGAAGGGAAGGCCTGGAGAAGGTATATTCCCTGTATTTCCACACAGAGGATGCGCTCGTTCGTCCGCAGATTACCTGCGGCACCCATGCACTGGCGCTGGCGTTAATGTCGAATCTGCGTCCCGGACAGACCTTGCTGTCGGCAGCAGGAAAACCCTACGATACACTGGAAGAGGTCATCGGCATTCGTCCTTCCCGCGGTTCTCTTGCAGAATACGGCATTCATTATCAGCAGGTGGATCTTCTGGCAGATGGCAGCTTTGATTTCGAGGGCCTTCGGAAGGCACTGACGGAGGATACCGAGCACAGCATCCACCTCGTTACCATCCAGCGCTCCAAGGGATATCAGGCTCGCCGGACGCTTGCCGTAGATGCGATCGGCGAAGCCATTCAGTTTATGAAGTCCCTTCGTCCGGATGTCATTTACATGGTGGACAACTGCTACGGTGAGTTCACGGAGGAGAAGGAGCCTACGGATGTCGGCGCAGATCTTTGCGTCGGATCCCTCATCAAAAACCCGGGCGGCGGCCTCGCTCCCATTGGCGGATACCTGGCGGGTACAAAGGAGTGCATTGCCAATGCCGCAGTTCGGCTCACGAGTCCCGGTCTTGGCAAGGAGGTCGGTGCTTCGCTGGATCTGCTCCCGCAGTTCTTCCAGGGCTTTTTCATGGGACCGATCGTAACAGCCAGTGCATTGAAGGGAGCTATTTTCGCAGCCTGCGCCTATGAGAAGCTGGGCTTTGAGGTTCTCCCGAACGGAACCGAGGATCGCCATGACATCATTCAGGCGATCACCTTCCACAAGCCGGAGGGCGTCATTGCCTTCTGCCAGGGCATTCAGGCAGCATCCCCTGTGGACAGCTTTGTGTCCTGCGAGCCGGCACCGATGCCCGGCTATGATTCCGATGTCATCATGGCAGCAGGTGCCTTTGTCTCTGGTTCCTCCATTGAGCTTTCCGCAGACGGCCCGCTCCGTGAGCCGTATACGGTATTCTTCCAGGGAGGACTTACCTGGCCGCACGCAAAGCTCGGCATCCTCAAAACACTCCAGAATATGCACGAGCGCGGCCTCGCCCGGCTTGATTAAAAAGCAAGGTGTTTGTAAAATGTATATCTGTTCAGCACCTGACGGTTCCAGCGTGAATTGGCTGCTTGCAGACAAATTCACGGTGAGAAGCGTCAGGTGGCCAAGGGGCGTAGCCCCTCTGGCCGGCCACATCTCAAAATGCGAAGCGTTTTGAGATGTGGCCTGAACAGATGAGTAAATAGCTGTTTTTCGAAGAAAAACAAGCGAATTACGACATGACTTCTGCTCCCGGAGAGGCTTTGGGAAAGAGGTCTTATGAAACAACCTGCCAAACACCCCGAAATGCCCTATGAACGCTTCGAAGCCTGCGGCGCAGAAGCGCTCTCCAACGCAGAGCTCCTTGCGGTGCTCCTGCGTACCGGGACAGCCAGAGAACCGGTTATGGACCTGGCCAGACACTTGCTGCAGCAGCGCGGCGGAGACGGCAATGCCCTTTCTGTTCTGTATACGCTCAGCCAGGAGGAGCTGCAGACCATTCCGGGGATCGGTCGTGTGAAGGCCATCCAGATTCTATGCCTTCTGGAGCTCTCCAGGCGCCTTGCAAGAGAGCCGCTTCATGCCGGCACCAAACGACTGGTATGCAGTCAGCCGCACGCTGTCGCCAACCACTATATGGAGTCCCTGCGTCACGAGATGCAGGAGCATGTCATTGCACTGTTCCTGGATACAAGGCTCACCCTGATTCGCGAGGAGCTTTTGTCCATTGGGACGGTGAATTCTTCGCTTTGTTCGCCGCGGGACGTATTCCGGCAGGCATTGCGGGCGGGGGCCAGTTCCTTTCTGCTCCTGCATAACCACCCAAGCGGGGATCCGACGCCGTCACAGGAAGATATCAGACTGACACGACGCCTGCAGGAGGTGGGAGAGCTCATGGAAATTCGGCTGATTGACCATGTGATCATCGGCGACCGGTGTTATTACAGCCTGGTAGAATCCGGATTGCTGGATAAAGAGAAGCCGCACAACCACGATTTAGCGAATGGTCTCTGAATAATTACAACGATTCTAGAGGTAACATAAATATGTCTATATTCGGCAGAAAGCGCCGGCATCCCGGCGAAGTACGTGAGCAGGAAGAGTTCCACGATCCCGGCGTCATCAACAACGCCTACGCCGTGGATCTTGGTACCTGCAACATTAAGATTTATAACGCAGCAACCGACCGCATCATGGTGCAGAAGAACATGATTGCTGTGAAGAACAAGAAAACCATGATCGCCTACGGCGACAATGCCTACGAGATGTTCGAGCGTTCTCCTGCCAACATTCGTGTAAGCTATCCCATCGGGAACGGCGTCATCGCCGACATCCGCAACATGGAGCTCCTGATGAAATCCTTCATGCGGGATGAGCAGCGCGGTACGCTTCATGCGGCCGATTTCTTTGTAGCTGTCCCGACGGATGTTACCGAGGTGGAGCGCCGCGCCTTCTATGACCTGATTGAAGATGCCGGCATTAAGGCACGTCGAATCATGGTCGTCGAGAAGGCCCTGGCAGACGGTCTCGGTATGGGAATTGATGTCAAGAACGCACAGGGCGTATTGGTTGTTGATGTTGGCTTTGACACGACGGAAATTTCCATTCTGTCGCTTGGCGGCATTGTTTTATCCAAGCTGCTCAAGATCGGCGGTCATCATTTTGACGCCACTATCGTCAGTGCGGTGCGAAGAGAATACAACCTTGTCATTGGCATGAAGACGGCCGAGAATGTACGTCTGACTTTCGGAGACAAAGAGAGTTCTTCCGATTACTGCACCGTTTACGGCCGCGACATTGTGACCGGGCTTCCCATGGAGCGCCAGCTCTCCCGCAGCTTCATCGAAGAAACGCTGCACGACAGTTTCCGAACCATCGTTGACAACATCAAGGTCCTGCTGGAGCGCACGCCTCCGGAACTGTCAGCCGATATCTACCGGCATGGCTTATTCCTGACCGGCGGAGCCAGCCAGGAGGAAGGACTTGCCGAGCTCATCGGCGAGGAGGTAAAGCTTGATGTGAACATCGCGGATGCTCCCATCAACACCGTTGCGCTTGGACTTGCGCAGGTGATCAAAAAGATGCAGTATCGTCCGCTTGCATATACTATCGAAGGACTGGGTAAATGAGTTCAGGTCCGATCAAGAGAAGAGAGCCGCTGCGCCTGAATATTCCGGGACGCTACCTTCTTCTGTTAACCACCGCATTCTGCGTTGGACTGATTTTAATTACATACTACACGCCAATACTGGATGGTCCGTTGTCCGGTTTTGCAAGCTACGTCATCGTTCCCTTCCAGAACGGTGTGAGCAAGGCAGGAGAGTGGATCATCGACCGAGAGCAGCTGGTGACAGATATCAAGACGCTGCAGGAAGAGAATGCACAGCTTAAGGAAGAGAATGAAGAGCTGACCACTGCGAACAACGCAATGCAGCAGGAAAAGCACGAATTGACGGAGCTTCGCGAGTTGTATCAGCTGGATGGCACCTACGCCGATTATGAGAAAATCGGTGCCCGCGTCATCGCCAAGGAGACCGGCAGCTGGTACCATTCTTTTACCATCAATAAGGGAACGGATGACGGACTTGCGGTCGACATGAATGTTATGGCAGACGGCGGACTGGTGGGGCGCATCACCTACATCGGCAGCAACTGGGCCAGAGTCCAGTCCATCATTGATGATGATTCCAATGTCTCTGCCACGGTGCAGGCAACCGATGATAACCTGATTGTTTCCGGCGATCTGACATTGTATGAGAACGGTGAGATTAGCTTCTCTGAGCTCGCCGATCCGGACGGTAAGGTTAAGGTCGGCGACAGCGTTGTCACCTCCAATATCAGCAACAAATACCTGCCCGGTATTCTGATCGGTTACATCAGCGAAATAGAGAACGACCCCAACCAGCTGACTCGCTCCGGTCGGATTACGCCGGCAGTGGATTTCTCGCATCTGGATACCGTACTGGTGATTCTGGAACAGAAGCAGACGGTCAGTGAATAACTGGTATCTATCTGACGTACATGAAGAAATTTGTAACTGCACTATTATTATTTATAACCATATTGGTGTGCTTTGTCCTTCAGACCTCGGTGCTCCCTGCGTTCTCTTTTCTTGGGATTACTCCGAATCTGATGGTCATTGTAACGGCATCCTACGGCTTTATGTTCGGTGACAGAAAGGGTATGTTCATCGGCCTCATCTGCGGACTGTTCTGCGATGTCTGCTTTGGACCGCTGATCGGCTTTCAGGCGGGAGTATATGCACTGGTCGGCTTTTTGTCCGGCAAATTTCAGAAGATTCTGTATGTGGAGGATCTGCTCTTTCCACTGTCTATGATTGCAGTCTGTGATCTGCTGGTTGGCTTTCTGACCTATGTATTTTTGTTCCTGATGCAGAACCGGCTGTTTTTCCGCAGCTTTTTGATGAAACGCATGCTTCCGGAAATGGTTTATACCGTTCTGGCAGGGCTTTTTCTGTACCCGGTGCTGCGAGTTATATACGATCGTTTTATGAAGGAAAAGCGCCAGAGCGCTTTGAGCCAGAATACCAATGCTTGATTATCTGTTTCGTTTCATTAAGAATTTCACCGAGAAATTTATTGAGCGTCTCTTTGAGAGTTCCATCGCGAGTTTCATTGGGAATCTTATCGGAGTGATCCGGGGATTTTTTCAGGGAGAATTCTTCCGGAAAATCAATGCCCGGACTTTGTTCCTGTCCCTTGTTGCCATTGGCGTTGCCTGCGGACTGCTGTACCGTCTGTTCATTCTGCAGATCGTCAATGGAGAAACCTATCTGTCCAACTTCCAGCTGAGAATCCGCCGTGAGGTATCCATTCCGTCTACCCGCGGCAACATCTATGATCGGAACGGCAAGCTGCTCGCGTACAACGAGCTGGCCTATTCGGTTACCATGAACGATCTAGGAGATTCTTCTTCCGCACACAGCCAGGAGCTCAACGATACCATTGAAAAGGTCATTGACATCGTAGAGGCAAACGGCGATTCGATCACCACAGATTTTGATGTTGTATGGAATGAAGAAACCGGACACTTTGAATACACGGTGAGCGGCGTTACGCTTTCCCGTTTTCTGGCCGATGTCTATGGGCATGCCAACATCAGCGATCTGGAGGAGGACGAAGCCTCTGCGACTGCAGATGATCTCATCGGTTACCTGTGCTCCGCCAGTCGGTTCCGCATTGGAGAGAGAATGAATCCGGAGGACGAAGAGAGCGAGTTCGTTCCGGAAAAGGGCTATGAGAAGGACAGACTCCTGCAGATTGTCACGGTCCGTTATCTCTTAAGCCTCAACAGCTATCAGAAATACATTGCGACAACCATTGCAGAAAATGTTTCACAGCAGACGGTTGCTGCCATTCTGGAGAACACAAATCAGCTGGAAGGCGTCTCCATCGAAGATGATACACTGCGCCGCTACAATGACAGTGAGTATTTTGCTCATGTACTGGGATATACCGGCAAGGTCAGCTCCGATGAACTGGAGGAGCTGCAGGAGGAGAATCCGGATTATACCAGCAGTGATGTAGTCGGCAAATCCGGCATTGAATCCGCTATGGAGACAGAGCTTCAGGGCACCAAGGGTTCAAAGGTTGTCTACGTCGACAACATGGGAAATGAGCTGGAGACCAGTGACTATGTTGCCCCGGTGGCCGGCAATGATGTCTATCTGACGATTGACCATGATCTGCAGGTCGCCGCACAGGACATTCTGGAGCGCAAGCTGGCTGATATCGTATATGACCGCATCATCGATGCCAAGACCTACGAGATGGGAGAGAACGACAAGAACTCGAACATTAAGATCCCGATTTATGATGTCTATTTCCAGATGTTCAACAACAATGTCATTGACATTGAACATCTCTCATCAGACGATGCTAAGACAACGGAGCAGATCGTCTGGTCGACCTTCGAGAGCTATCAGTCGTCTGCGCTTACTAAAATCCGTGAGGAGATGACCACATCGCTGCAGCCCTATAACGTCCTCTCCAAGGAATATAAGGATTATGAGAGCTACATTATTTCCATGCTCAAATCCAAAGGGGTACTCGTAACCAGCAGGATTGACACCGACGATGAGACCTATGTGGACTGGACCACCAACGAAGTCATTTCCATGTCGGAATTCCTGCACTACGCGATTTCTATGAACTGGGTGGATGCCAGCCTGATCGACATGGAGGATCAATACGCTTCCGGCGAGGATGTATATTCTGCACTGGTGGATTACATCATTGAAACGCTGAAGAGCGATACCGAATTCACCAAGCACCTGTTCCATTACATGATCCAGAGCGACACCATTTCCGGTGCTCAGGTCTGCGAGATTCTCATTGAGCAGGGTGCTGTCACCGTTACTGACGAGGAATCCGGCAACCTGATCAGTGGACAGGAGAGTGCCTTGACCTTCATGATGAACCGGATCAAAAATCTGGATCTGACGCCCGACCAGCTGAATCTGTACCCTTGCTCCGGCTCCATTGTCATTACCGATGTGAACACCGGTGATGTGCTGGCTCTCGTGACCTACCCCAGTTATGACAACAACAAGATGGCGAACGGAGTAGATTCTGAGTACTATGCCTCCCTGCAGAATGATCTGTCGATGCCTCTTATCAACAACGCGACCTACCAGGAGACGGCTCCCGGATCCACATTCAAGCCGGTATCTGCGACTGCCGCATTGATGGAGGGCGTTATCGACACCGAATCGATCATAAAATGCGAAGGTGTCTTTACCAAAATCGGTGATCCACAGCCCAAATGCTGGGTATATCCCAACAGTCACGGATCCCTGAATGTCTCCGGAGGCATCACCAATTCCTGCAATATTTTCTTCTATGAGGTTGGTTATCGTCTGGGACTGGATTCTGACGGCAATTATGACTCCGATGTCGGCATTGCCAAGCTTCGCAAATATGCCGACATGTACGGACTGACTGACAAGTCCGGAATTGAAATTGAGGAGCGCGCACCGCAGGTATCGAGCACAGACTCGGTGCGTTCGGCAATCGGCCAGGGCAACGCCAGCTACACAACCGTAGGACTGGCCCGCTACGTTACAACGATTGCCAACAGCGGCACCTGCTACAATCTGACCCTGATCGACAAGGTTCAGTCTGCCGACGGATCAAATGTGCAGGAGAATTCTGCAACCATCCGCAATGTTATTCAGATGGATTCCAGCTATTGGGATGCCATTCATTCCGGAATGCGCGGCGTCGTGCAGAACATGTCGTTCTTCTCAGACCTCCCGGTTGCCGTCGCAGGCAAAACCGGTACCGCACAGGAGGCAGAGGACAAGCCGAATCACGCCTTATTCATCAGCTATGCTCCTTATGAGAGCCCGAAGATTGCGGTCGCTACGCGCGTAGCCAACGGTTATACCTCCTCCTATGCAGCACAGATCACAGAGGCGGTGCTGGAATACTACTTTGGCGAGAAGACGCTGGATGAAATTCTGAATTCGTCCATGGATACTAACACCACGATTTCGGATTAACGGAGTACCAAGATGAGACATCGATTGTTTCAGACTTTTGACCTGCGGCATTTTGACTTTCTGCTGGTCATCCTGATTTTCATACTGAACGGAATCGGAATTGCCGCCATCGGCTCGGCTAAGCATGACCTGCAGGGCAAACAGATTTATGGCATGATCCTCGGAATAATCGTGATGATTCTGCTGTCTGCCATCGACTATCACAAAATCATCCGATACTCCTGGCTGTATTATTTTCTGTCTGTCGTTTTGCTGGCACTGATCTTTACGCCGGTAGGAGTGGCGCGAGATGATGCCACTCGCTGGATTAAAATCGGCATTACCATACAGCCTTCGGAGTTCGCCAAAATTCTATTGATTTTGTTTTATGCCAAGTTTATCATGACGTATAAGACCAGAATGAAGAAGATTGCCTGGATCATAGCGGCATTTATACTGGCACTTCCGCCGGTGCTGCTGATCTTCAAGGAGCCGGATCTGTCAACAACGATCATGGTCTGCACGATCATTGCAGCCATTATTTTCGTCAGCGGACTCAGCTTTCGGTTTGTTGCCGCCGTTCTGGTAGTTACCATTCCTTCCGTTATTCTGTTCGTTAATCTGGTCGTGCAGGAAGGTTCCACGTTGCTGAGTGAATATCAGCGGAATCGTATTCTGGCATGGCTTCATCCGGAGGATTATGCAGATACGACAGCCTATCAGACCATGAATTCTATCATGGCGATCGGCTCCGGACAGCTCATGGGGAAGGGATACAACACCAATGAGATCAGCTCTCTTCTGAACAGCGGATATATCAGTGAATCTCAGACAGATTTCATTTTCACGGTAATCGGAGAAGAGTTTGGTTTTATAGGGAGCAGTATCGTAGTCATTTTGCTGCTGCTCATTGCGCTTCGCTGTTATTCCATTGCCAGATCTGCAAAGGATGCGGCCGGCATGGTGATTGCCACAGGAGTGGGGACCTGGATTGGCTTTCAGGGATTTCTGAACATTGCGGTTACGACCGGCATCCTGCCGAATACCGGAATCCCGCTGCCGTTCGTCAGCTATGGACTAACCAGTTTGATCAGTCTGTATGTCGGAGTTGGATTTATTCTCAATGTCCGTATGCAGAGCATGCAGCGTACAGCAAAAGGCGAAGGAATTCACTTTGGGGGTATGACATGAACATTGCTTTGATTGCACATGATGCCAAAAAGAAGCTGATGCAGAATTTCTGTATTGCTTATCGCGGAATCCTGAATCACCATGATCTGTATGCGACAGGAACCACAGGACGTCTGGTGGAAGAGGTGACAAACCTCAATATTCACAAGCTCCTGGCCGGACACCTGGGCGGAGAGCAGCAGATCGGTGCACAGATTGAGAATAACGAGATTGACCTTGTCATTTTTCTGCGGGATCCGTTCAGCGACAATAAAAAGCACGAGCCGGATGTCAACAATATTGTGCGTCTGTGCGACATCCACAACATTCCGCTGGCGACCAATCTGGCAACTGCGGAGCTTTTGGTGAAATCTCTTGACCGAGGAGACCTCGAGTGGCGTGAAATGTACAAATAAATTTGTATCTATTCTGCTGTTGGCGGCAGTATGTCTGACAGAGTCCGGCTGCGGAAAGAGCCTGACCTTATCATTTCAGGACAACTCCGCCTACAGCAATTTTAATTTTATGGTAAATGAGTCCGGCACTGCCGAGGTGGCCAAAGGCTTTGCGTCGGGCATCTGCGTGGTGGACGGCGACGTAATCTCTGCGGATCTGGATAATATTGCGAGCACTACGTGTGCGGCACTGTTCGACATTAATAACTGCGAAACGCTCTATGCCAAGGATGTCTTTGAAACGGTATACCCTGCGAGTCTGACGAAGATTATGACCGCACTGGTGGCACTGGAGAATGCAGAGCTGGATACCGTACTCACAGCCTCCTCCAACGTCTATATGACCGATGCGGATGCACAGCGGGCAGGGCTTGAGGAGGGTGACACCATGACACTGGACCAGGCGCTTCACCTTCTCCTCATCCATTCCGACAATGATGTTGCGGTTCTGATTGCAGAGAACATCGGCGGATCCACGGATCAGTTCATTGAAATGATGAACGAAGAGGCAGCAAGGCTGGGAGCGACCAAGACGAATTTTATTAATTCAAACGGACTCACCGATCAGAATCATTACACCAGTGTCTATGACATGTATCTGATCTTCAATGAGGCCATGCAGTTTCAGTCCTTCCAGGAGATCATTGCCATGTCGAGCTACACGACGGTTTATCACGACAGCAACGGCTCCAGCAAGGAAATTACGGTAAATTCCACCAATTCCTACAATATGGCGTCAATCACTCCGCCCACCGGGGTAACGGTAATCGGAGGCAAAACCGGGACCACCACAGCAGCTGGACATAATCTGATCCTCTATGTGCGGGATTCCTCCGGAAATCCGTACATCGCAGTAGTGATGAAGGCAATTGACAACGATTCCTGCTATGCCGCCATGAATGACCTGCTCGGGTTGATTGGCAAGTAACAGTTGTTTTTCAATCCTCGTTTCGGTATAATAGCTACAACGACTCTTTCGAAAAATCTTCGGAATTCGTTACAAAAAATAAAAATAGTCCAGGAGGGCAAATCCAATGGTTCAACTCATCGTAGGTAAAAAGGGCAAAGGCAAGACAAAGTGCTTATTGGATAAGGTTAACAGTGAAGTGAAGAGCGTTTCCGGCAACGTTGTATATCTTGACAAGAGCACACAGCACATGTTCGAGCTCAACAACAAGATTCGCCTGATTTGTGTGCCGGATTACAGCGTAGACAATGCAGACCAGTTCGTTGGCTTCGTCAGCGGAATCCTTTCTCAGGATCATGATCTGCAGCAGATGTATTTCGACAGCTTCCTTGATATCGCACATCTTCGTGATGCAGATATCACACCGGCAGTCGAGAAGCTTCAGCAGCTCAGCGAGCAGTTCAAGGTTGATTTCGTTCTCAGCGTATCCGCTGATGAATCCGAGCTTCCGGAGGCTGCAAAGTCTCTGATCGCCGTATCTCTGTAAAGAGAGGGAACTCTGACCGCGTGAGCAGAGAATGAACTGCATTGCATCAATTTGTGCATGTAGTTCGCAACGTATATATCAGAAAATGTAAAGCCTTGGGAGTTCCTTCCAAGGCTTTTGTTTATCTGTTCAGCACCTGTGGTCAGTCACATCGGGATGCAGGTGCTGAATAGATATACTTTTGTATTGAATCGCATCAACTCACACCAACGGGAGAACGCATTTGGCTAAACGCAGCAATCACAATTCAACTTCCGATCGGCGCAGCGCAGGCTCAGGGAAGAGCAGCAGACAGGGACAAAGCCGTTCCAGACAGCAGACTCAGAACCAACAGCAGCGTTCTCCCGCAAATAACGGAAACCGTACAAACGGCTCCGGAAAACGTTCTGCCAAATCCTCGAACCGTTCCGGAAACGCCAAAGTCACGCAGTACCGGAAACCGATCAACCTGAATTTCGGAGTGATCATTCTGGTGGTCATTCTGATTTATGTTGTCTACAGCGTGATTCGATATGCTACGGCCAAGCACGTAGTAGCCTATGAGGTCCGCAGCGGTTCTATCGCATCCGATCAGGTCTATCAGGGACTCATTCTGCGGGAGGAGACCGTCGTTGACAGCGAATACTCCGGCTACATCAATTATTATTCCCCGGAAAAAGATCGCCTTAGCACCGGCAGTCTAGCCTATACCATTGATGAATCCGGACAGATCCAGTCCTACCTGACACAGACGTCCAGCAGCTCCTCGGTCCTCTCGGACAGCGACTATCAGACGATTTCCTCTGACATTGCTTCCTTTGAAGAGGGCTTTACTTCGGATCAATTTGAAGAAATCTATGACTTTAAGAGCACACTGACCAGCACCATCCAGAAGCTCAGCAACAGCACTCTTCTGAAGGACCTTAGCACGACGTCATCGTCCTCGCTGCATTACTGCAATACAACGGACACCGGATACATTGTCTACGCCGTAGACGGATACGAAGGGAAAACCTTTGAGGATCTGACGATCAGCGATTTTGATTCCGCCAACTACAGTGCGACAGAGTTAACCAATGGATCTCTTGTCACGCAGGGAGAGAGTGCGTATAAGCTGGAAACGGCAGAGGACTGGGAGATTGCCATTCAGACTTCCTCAAAGGAGGAGGCAGATGCACTCGTCGAAAAGGGTGTTGTAAAGGTTCGCTTTCTGAAAAATCAGTATGAAGCCTGGGCAACGATTGGAGAAACCAGAGATCTGGGCGATGAGCATTATATCGTCCAGCTGAAATTCACCAATTCCATGATGACCTTCTGCACAGATCGGTTCCTGTCCATAGAAATTGAGGGCGATGCTGAAACCGGCCTGAAGGTTCCAAAGTCCGCATTAATTGACGACACCTTCTATGTGGTTCCGAGAGAATACGTCACGACAGGTGTCGGAGGTGATCAGGGCGTTCTGCGCCAGGTGGTGGATTCTGACGGAGAGAAGAGTACCGAGTTCATTGCCGTCACGCCTTACACCAATGATGACGACGAGGATAATTACTACCTGGATCAGCAGACCCTGAGGGATGGAGATGTTCTGGTGAAGCCGGATTCCTCTGAAACTCTGACGCTCGCGAATTCTATGACGGACACGCTGACAGGTGTCTACAACATCAACAAGGGATATGCCGATTTCCGTCAGGTGACGAAGGTCGCAGAGAACGACGAATACGCCATTGTCAAGGCCAATTCCACTTATGGTCTGCGCGAATACGACTACATTGTGCTGAATGCGTCCACAATGTCACCGGATGAATTCCTGTACGAATAA
>CAYLUU010000012.1:18949-24400 GCA_964386925.1 uncultured Sarcina sp.
GATGAATTCCTGTACGAATAAGGCAATACAAATAAAATCTGATTTGAGCAAATTCGTTGTTATTACAACTTTAACATTGACATGACTTCGTTTTCATTCAATAATAACAAAGTATGGATTTTTGAATTGGATCGAAAATAAGCAGATGATCTTGTGATGAGCTTATGGCTTATGATAAGCTCACGATGAGTTCACGACAATCTCACATGGGAGAGATGCAATATGGGTTTTTTGGATAATATCACAAACCGGTTACAGGGTTTCACTGAAGACGAGGATGACTACGAGGATGAGGACCTGGAAGGGTATGAGGACGACGAGGAAGAGGAGTCTCCTCGCGGAATATTCAGCCGTAGGAACAACAAGCGCCAGAATGACGATGACGATGATTATGAGGAGCGCCGTCCGTCCGGACCGTCCGGGAACGGAAATCGTGCCTCTCTTCGGCCGGTGAACAGCAACCGTTCCGGTGGTGCGCAGATCACACCGATGCGTCAGCCTTCCGGTGCAATGGGTGGTTCCAAGATGCAGGTTCGTGTGATTAAGCCGAGTTCCTTTGATCAGGCCAGACAGATCACCGATACCCTGTTGGCACACCGCACGGTTCTCCTGAATCTGGAAGGACTGGATGTGAACACAGCACAGCGCATCGTAGATTTTGCCTCCGGCTCCTGCTATGCACTGCACGGCAATTTTATGAAGATTTCGCATTTCATCATTGTCATCACGCCGGAAGATGTTGATATTGCAGGTGACATTACGGGCGGTCGTCAGGATTCCGTATCCGGAATTCTCGCCAGTGCAGCAGCACAGGGCGGTATGAATGGCGGAATAAGCGGAATGGGCAGCATGAACGGTATGGCCGGAATGAACGGCGCAGCCGACGGCTCCGCCAATCCCTTTGTAAATAACACCATGAACATGGGAAGTGCCTATTGATGTAAAGATCGTTATCGGGAAGCGCACCAGCCAGCACAGTGGTTGATGCGCTTCCTTTTTCTTACAGGAGGAGTTGCCATGAGCAAGAACCATAATCGCCTTTCTGTTCATAAGGATGGGAAGCCCTGCTATGACATTGTATACAGCCAGGACACAGACAGTCTGGTACGAGAACTGACGCGCCTTGGCTTCGAAGGCCGCCGCGCCTGCATCGTCACCGACACGAATGTTGCGCCGCTTTATGCAGAGCAAATCGCAGGAGAGATCGCAGCACTCGGCCAGAAGCCTCTCATCTATGCCATTCCGGCCGGTGAAGAGAACAAGACCCTGGACCAGATCCGTGCGCTCCTGCGCGTTCTGGTGGAGAATCATTTCGACCGCAGCAGCTATCTTGTAGCTCTTGGCGGCGGTGTCGTCGGTGATATGACCGGTTTTGCAGCAGCTATCTATATGCGAGGGATCGAATTCATTCAGATCCCCACGACCCTTCTTTCACAGGCAGATTCCTCCATTGGGGGCAAAACCGGTGTGGACTTTGACGGCTTCAAGAATATGGTCGGCGCCTTTAAAATGCCGAGCCTGGTATGGGCCAATGTAGATTTTCTGAAAACGCTGGATGCCCGGCAGTTTGCTTCCGGTTTTGCAGAGATCATGAAGAGTGCCTTGATTAAGGACAGCGAGTTCTATGTATGGCTTATTGACCAGATGGTAGAAATCCGCGATCATGACACCGAAGTTCTTTCCGAGATGCTCTATCGCAGCAATGAAATTAAGAAAAATGTAGTAGAATCGGATCCCTACGAAAAGGGAGAGCGGATGCTCCTGAATTTCGGACACACCATCGGTCATGCCATTGAGAAGCATCTGAATTTCGAGATGACCCACGGCGAGTGCGTGGCGCTTGGGTGCGTTGCCGCTGCCTACATCTCTTACCAGAGAAAGTATCTTGCCTGGGAAGAGTATTACGAAATCCGTGACATGTTCGTGCCCTTCGGCCTTCCGATCTCGCTGGAGAGCATCGATGCAGAAAAGGTCCTGCAGCTCACCAAATCGGATAAGAAAGCCCGCAACGGCTCCGTCCGGTTCATTCTCCTGCATACCATCGGAGATGCCTATGTAGATAATACTGTAAGCGACGAGGAAATTCTCGCTGCCATTCGGGAGCTGGATTTCTCGGCAAAGACCGGAGAAAAGGCGGAATAAAATGGAGCACATGGAGATGACAAATACTACAGACAGGACGAAATCTGCAACCTTCGGTTTAATCATTTCCGCCATTCTGTTCTGGGGGCTTCTCATCGCATTTGATCTGTGGACGAAAACAATTGCAGCGGATGCCCTGCAAGGCGGCTCCATTCCGCTCATTCCAGGTGTGCTGGAGCTGTATTATCTCGAGAACACCGGCGCCGCCTTCAGCTTGCTGGAGAACGCACAGTGGCTGTTCATCCTGATTGCAGCCGTGGTTGTCGTGCTGATCGGCATTTTCCTGCGAAAGCTTCCGAAAACGAGGCGCCACCTGCCGCTGTTCCTTACCCTGATCTTCATCAGCGCCGGCGCAGTCGGCAACCTGATCGATCGAATTCAGCTGGGTTATGTGCGCGATTTTATCTACATCTCGCTCATCAACTTCCCGGTTTTCAACGTGGCGGACATGTATGTGACCATGGCGACCGCGGTGCTGATACTGCTGGTGCTGTTTTATTATAAGGACGAGGATTTCGCATTCCTGACATCTGTTTAGCACCCGGCGATTCCAACATGAATTGGGCGCCCCGCGGACATATTCATGATTGAAATTGCCAGATGCCAAATAATCATTACCTCGCGCAGTAGCAGAAATGAGGCCTAACAGACCATGAACACCAACCAGTTTATTGTAAGTGAAGAGGATGAGGGCATTCGACTGGATAAGCTTCTTGCCAAGGAGCTTCCGGATTACTCCCGCAGCTACCTGCAGAGCCTCATGAAAGACGGCCTTGTCCTCGTCAATGAAAAGCCTGCAAAGGCGTCCCTGAAGGTCCAGGAAGAGGATCTTGTGTCCTTTTCCATACCGGACAAGATTCTGCCCGATATCGAGCCGGAGAACATCCCTCTTGATATTCTCTATGAGGACGCTGATGTACTCGTCGTGAATAAGCCCAAGGGGATGGTCGTGCATCCTGCTCCCGGCCATTACACGGGAACGCTGGTCAACGCCATCCTATATCACTGCGGGGATTCTCTTTCCGGCATCAACGGCGTCATGCGCCCGGGCATCGTGCACCGCATTGACCGGGATACCACCGGCTCCCTTCTCGTCTGCAAAAACGATGCCGCCCACCGCAGCCTCGCGGAGCAGCTAAAGGCCCATACCATTACGCGCCGCTACGTTGCCATTTGTTATGGTGAACTACCTAAGGACGACCTTACCATCCGCGGTGACATCGGCCGCGATCGCAATGACCGCAAAAAAATGGCCGTCGTTCCAACCGGGTTCGGCAAATCCGCCATCACCCATGTCCATGTACTGCAGCGCTTTCACGGCTACACCTATGTCGAATGCCGTCTGGAAACCGGCCGCACCCATCAAATCCGCGTCCATATGGCACACATTGGACACCCTTTGCTCGGGGATGCCGTCTACGCCGGCAGCCGCAAATCCCCCTATCATCTTGAAGGGCAGTGCCTGCACGCGAGAACCTTAGGCTTCACGCATCCGACCACAGGAGAATATGTCGAAACCTCCGCGCCGCTGCCGGAATATTTTGAGCATCTGCTGGAGATTCTGCCGAAGCAATAAAACGATTCAACAAACGCAAAAAGAAAACTGTGAATAATCCGTTAAAATTGTAATTTATGCACAATTAAATTTGCAAAAATGGTGCAATTTCCTTATAATACATTCATCAGAAGATCGGATTTAAAAAACGGACGTGGTCCCGTAGCTAATCAGCTTCATGAATTTCCAAAGCAATATTTCATAAACTTTCGGAAACGGAGCAAAGAGAGACAACGGTCCGAATGGTAAGGAGGCAATATGAATACGATTATCACAATAGGAAGACAGTTTGGTTCCGGCGGACGCGAAATCGGCGAGAAGGTCGCAGCACATTACGGAATCAAATATTATGACAAAGATCTCATTGCACATGTAGCCAGCAACAGCGGTTTCTGCAAGGAAATGATCGAACAGCAGGACGAGCGGGCAACCAGCTCTTTCCTTTATAATCTGGTTATGGACACGTATTCCTTCGGCTACAATGCATCCAGCTTTGTAGATATGCCGATCAGCCAGAAGGTGTTCTTGGCACAGTTTGACACTATCAAAAAGCTCGCCGACGAGGGCCCGGCTGTTTTCATCGGCCGCTGCGCAGACAATGCACTGTCAGATCGTGACAATGTCATCAACATTTTCATTCATGCCGATGAGGATTCCCGCGTAAAGGAAATCATGAAGCGTTATCCGGATATTAACACACGTCAGAAGGCCATCGACTTCATGAACAAGAAGGATAAGCAGCGCCAGAGCTACTACAATTATTACTCCAGCCGCAAATGGGGACGCGCCGATACCTATGATTTCTCCATCAATTCGGCACTTCTGGGCATCGATGGTGCCGTGAACCTGATCTGCCAGATGGTGGACGATTTTGAGGCAGCGAAGGCGGCAAAATAATCCTTTGATATGTGGATTCGTGATCTCAATTTCAATTATGAATCCGTTCGCAAACGGCCTGTTTATGTTGAAATTGAATTAGCAGATGTTAAACAGAGATACACGAATACGAAATGAGAACGACCCCTCGGACGATTTTAACTGTCCGGGAGGTCGTTTTTATAATAATCGGCTTGTCATCAGCGGATTAACCCATGGGAGAGAAGCTATCTACCGAGGTCCAACTATTCGCAAAATGCAGCTTTTACGAATAAATGTGTCTGATTCGCACATACACAGCGCCTAAGGCACTTTAAACAACTGCATCTTGATCTTACTAAAAAACAAATGTGACTACTCAATATATCCTTGTACCAGACGGTTCATAGTTACTCTTTTCGGAATATCTCATCCGAATCCAGCACAATCGTAAACGGTCCGTCATTCAAAAGCTCCACCTTCATATCTGCGCCGAATTCGCCACGCTCAACAACCGGAACCGATTCCTTACATTTAGCAACAATATACTCATACAGTTCATTGGCAAAGTCCGGTTTCCCCGCCCGAATGAAGGAAGGCCGATTCCCATGATGACAATCTGCGTATAACGTGAACTGCGACACCAGCAAAAGGCCGCCGTCCACGGAAGCCAAATTGCAATTCGTCTTGCCATTCTCATCCTCGAAGATCCGCAAACCGATCATTTTGGCAATCATTCGGTCTGCCAACTCTCTGGTATCCGAATCCTCAATTCCAATCAGAACAAGATATCCTCGTCCAATCTGACCAATGACAGCATCATTAACTGTAACAGAAGCTCTCTGAACTCGCTGAATAACGAAACGCATATATTCCCTCAGTTGTACTATTCGTAAAAT
>CAYLUU010000012.1:24500-30146 GCA_964386925.1 uncultured Sarcina sp.
TCCGTTTTGCCCTGCTTTTTCTTCGGAAGCTGAATGCCCAGGGCCCGGATCCAGGAGCTGCTCTCCTCTCGGTTTGCATAGTAGTCTGTAGCTGTGGTATCGCCCATGGCACGTTCCGAGCCATCCTCGTAGTAAGCAACGTCCTGCATATGTTCGGTTTCGGTCGTCTTGCCCTTCTGGCGCAGCCAGTGATTGATCAGCCTTCCAACCGTTGTATAAATGACAGCGAACAGCGGTACACCGATAACCCATCCAGCAACGCCCCAGAGGCCGCCGAAGAGCATAATGGCAAAGATTACCCAGAAGTTCGAAAGGCCTGTGGAATCGCCCAGAATCTTCGGTCCTAAGACATATCCGTCAAAAGTCTGCAGGATCAGACACAGGATGACAAACCAAAGGGCATCCAGCGGATTGATCATGAGTACAATGATTCCTCCCACAATAGCCCCGATGAATGGTCCGAAGAACGGAATAATATTCGTAAATCCCACAATAAAGGAAACCAGTACCGGGAATGGTGTTTTCGTAATGAAATTCGTGGCAATAAAGCACAGCACACCGATGATAAAGGAATCCAGAATCTTACCAGTGATAAATCCGATAAAGGTTTTGTTAATATAGCGGCAGGAACCTACAATTTCATTAGCCCATCGCTCATCGAACAATGCATAGGCAATCTTCTTGCCCTGGCCGCACATCGTGTCTTTGGTATACAGCAGATAAATCGACACAATGATTCCGATGATGAAATTAAAAATTCCCCTGCCGATCGAAACCGCCTGGCTGGCTACGCGCTGAATCACATCTGTGATATTGCCGGCAATGTTGTTCTCGTAAAAGTTCTCCAGCAGATCTTCTGCCTTGATGACAGCCGAATTAATCTGTTCGCTGAGCTCCGGATCGCTCTTCGAAACCGAATCCACAAAGTTCAGTATGTTGCTCTCATAAGTAGTCAGATTTCGAAAAATAGATTCGATACTCTTTACCAGCTGCGGCAGTACAATCGCAATCATGGCAGCCAGTACTGCTACCAGAAACGCAATGGACAGCGTGACAGCAATCTTTCGCATCTCGAGCTTCTTTTTCTTCTGCTCCGGATTCCACACGTCAATTCCAAAGTGCAGATAGGCAGGCGCCAGCATCTTCTGCTCAATGAACTTCATCACCGGATTCAGAATAAAGGCAATCACAATTCCGAATAGAATTGCCTCCAGGCTCCCCATAATCTTACTGAATGCCGTCAAAAAGGTCTTTCCGTTGAACAGCAAATACAGGAATAAGATGCAGGCAACAAACGTACTAAAGATGGTAATCGCCCATTTGGCCTGATCACGTGTGGGTTTGAATTTCATAAGACAATGACTCCTTTGAAAGAATTGATGCAGATACTGAAGGTGCAAAATGCTGAAGGTGCAATCTGAAATGCCCCGAGCCGAAATATTCCGCTCAGGAACTGCAGCCTCTGAAAGTATAGCACATTGCTCATGAATTGCCTCGTTAAGAATCTCTAAAGATGCGATGAGAATTCGGTGAGAAATACGCGGGAACTATGAATAGTAACTTGTGCCATATCTATCAATGCTAAATTCACCAAATCTAAATAGGAGCTGCCCTGACAGATATAAAAAGAAGCCCTCTGCATATTGCAGAAAGGCTTCTTTTACAGAAATTAGTGTCTATTCAGCGCCAAAATCTGGATCACGCATCCATTACAGCTGCGGGAAGATCGGCTTCAGAGCCGGATACAGCTGGCGATATGCCTGATATTTTGCCTCATACTTGGCTGCAAGCTCCGGATCCGGAAGAACCTTGTCCGTCTTCTTCACCAGCTTGTCGCAGGCATCCTTTACCGTAGGATATTCGCCGCAGGCAACCGCTGCCAGAATGGCTCCGCCGTAGCCAGGTCCCTGCTCTGTCTCAGGTGTCGTGAGCTCCAGATTCAGAACGTTTGCAAAGATCTTCTTCCACAGAGGGCTCTTTGCACCGCCGCCGCAGATCATGCTGGAGTGAATCTCAATGCCGAGCTTCTTAGCTGCCTCCAGAGAATCACGAATGCCGAAGGCAACACCCTCCAGAACAGCCTGTGTCATATCCTCACGGGTAGAATCCATGGTCATGCCGATGAAGCAGCTGCGTGCTGCAGGATCGTTGTGCGGTGCACGCTCGCCCATCAGATACGGCAGATAATATACGTGGTTATTGCCGAGCTTGTCATCAGTAATGCCCTTCTGCTCAGCCGGATAATCCGTGGTGCGGATGATCTCATCCATGAACCACTTGTTGCAGGATGCCGCAGACAACATGCAGCCCATCAGATGATAGCCGCCGTCTGCATGATCAAATGCGTGCAGTGCATTGCCGCTGTCCACAGAGAAGGTATCCGAAGAAATAAAGATCGTTCCGGAAGTACCAAGGGAGATATTGCAGGCACCATTTCCAACCGTAGCAGTTCCGATTGCAGCCGCTGCGTTGTCGCCGGCACCGGCCACAACCTTAACCGACTCCGGCAGTCCAAGCTCAGCAGCAATTTCCGGCTTCAACGTGCCGACTGCCTCGTAGGATTCGTAGAGCTTCGGCATCATCTCCTCGGTGATCCCGCAGATCTCGAGCATCGGCTTGCTCCAGCACTTATTCTTCACATCCAGGAGCAGCATGCCCGATGCATCAGAATAATCAGTGCAGTTCACGCCGGACAGCATATAGTTAATGTAGTCCTTCGGCAGCATGATCTTCGCAATCTTAGCGAACAGCTCCGGCTCGTGTTTCTTCATCCAGAGGATCTTCGGAGCGGTAAATCCGGCGAATGCGATATTGCCGGTGTACTCGGTCAACTTCTCTTTGCCGATCTCGTTGTTCAGGTAGTCAGTCTCTTCCTGTGTACGACCATCATTCCAGAGAATTGCAGGGCGCAGAACATTGTCCTCTGCATCCAGTGCAACCAGTCCGTGCATCTGTCCGCCAGCTCCGATACCTGCCACCTGGCTTGCATCATGTCCCTGTACAAGTTCACGAATTCCTTCCTTAACAGCAGTCATCCAGTCCTCAGGCTTCTGCTCCGACCAACCCGGATGCGGGAAGAAGAGCGGATATTCCTTTGAAACGATATTCTCAATTGTGCCGTCCTCCTTCATCAGAAGCAGCTTAACGGCGGATGTACCAAGATCTACGCCAATATAAAGCATACAGTTCCCTCCTAAAGTGGAATGAATCATTGCATCTATTCCACAATTATGAGAATTCCAACCATCAAAGTCAATGCAGATTGAGCGGAATGGCTTGTCACTTTGTGCTTCTTCCCGGTACTTGTTCGTTTTGACTTGCTCATTCAAAGCGATCTATCCAGTCAATTCTTTGACTCTGATAGTCAATTCTATTGATCATTTCGGTCAGCGCAGTTGAAATTCATCTTGTACAGCCAGCCATTCGAGGTTTTCCGAAGGAAAATTAAGATGCAGGTGCTGAATAGATACAAAGTATTTATATCCCATGGAATAATACTGCTGTCTGTTTTCTTCATCTCGCGTTAAAATACTGGTATCCATTTAGCAGCCGCATCGAGGTTTTCCTTCAAAAGCCCCGATGCGGCTGACCAGAAGTTATCAAGATAAGCAAGACTTGACGTTGAAATTCAGGACAGGAAAACAATTAGAAAGGTGTCTATCAATATGGCATATGAATTGCAGGAAGCAAGAGAATTGGTTATTAAAGCAGGACTGGAGCTGCTTCGTTCCGGACTGATTGCCCGTACCTGGGGCAACATCAGTGCAAGGATCAGTGATACGCAGTTCGTGATCACGCCCAGCGGCAAGGCATACGAAGATCTGACGCCCGACATGATCGTGATCACGAATATCGAGGACTGCAGCTATGAGGGAGATCTCCGTCCTTCCAGCGAGAAATGGATTCATGCAGACGCATACAAGCTTCGTCCGGATGTTAATTTTGTCATTCATACGCACCAGAACTACGCTTCCGCGCTCAGTATTCTCGGGGATTCCATCACAGATATCCCTTCCGTCAACAATATGCAGGAGCTGCTCGGACCGGTTGTTCCGACTGCAGGATACGGTCTCAATGGTTCCCAGGAGCTGAGTCATAATGTAATCGCTGCTATAGAGCAGAATCCTTCCTCTCACGCCCTCCTGATGGCCAATCACGGAGCCGAATGTATGGGCACAGATTACGAGAACGCCTTTGCTATTGCACGCGCCCTGGAGGAGGTTTCACGCGGGCGCTATCGTTCTATGCTGCGTTTAAGTCCTGCCTACCAGATGATTCTCCCTTCCTTAGAAGAAATGGAGCAGGTCGACGCTGCAGGCAGTGATCTCTCCGCCTACTATCAGTTCCTGCCTGATCAATATAGCAGTGAGGCCTTTACTGCCCTCTCCCAGGCACCGTTCACCGTTTCTGCCAGCAAAATTGCGGTACCGGAGCTGTATCCCTACATCGATGATCAGGCGCAGATTGCCGGGACATCTCTCCCGATCCTAGCAGCGGATGCCGCGCAGGATGAGATTGCGGCAGCGCTGGAAGGTCGAAATGCTGTTTTGCTGCGTGGGAAGGGAGCCATCTGCACCGGCAGCAGTCAGGATGACGTAGACGCCGCCGTAATGGTGCTCGAGAAAGGCTGCAGAGCGGCTCTCCTCGCCCGCGTGCAGGGGCTGACAAAAGAGATTCCTCCTATTACGCCGGAACACGCTGCCATCGACCGCGAGACCTATGTAACAGCATATTCCAAGCTGAAGTAGAGGTATCTATTCAGCAGGATCATCTCAATCGCAAAAGCGCAACAAACAACATAGAAAGAAAACAAATAATGCCCACCGCAAAATCGTCCAATTCCATTGTAGCCCCATCCGTTTCTGCTGAGACCTATTCGCAGGAGGTTGATGAGAAGAACACACTGAAAATGCGTGAGCTTCTCGATCAGCTGCCAAGATTCTGCAGGCAGTTCTTCCGCGGAATTGCAGACACTACGGGAACCCGCACCAGGCTTGCCTACGCCTATGATCTGCGGGTCTTTTTCGAATACCTGCATGACAACAATCCGGAGCTTGGCAAAACAGATATCCCGCACTACCCTCTTTCCATACTGGATCAGCTGCAAAAGGACGACATTGAGGAATTCATGGAATGGACCAGCTATTACGTCAAAGACGGCAAGACCTATACCAATGATGAACGCGGCAAGGCCAGAAAGCTGTCAGCCATCCGCAGCATGTACCACTATTTCTTTCAGTCCGAACTCATCGAGCGTGACATCGCAGCGCTGATTCCTATGCCAAAGCTCCACGAGAAGCCCATTATACGTTTGGAGCCCAATGAGGTGGCAAAGCTTCTGGATCAGGTCGAGGACGGCAGCGGGCTCACCGAATCTGAGCGCAAATACCACAGTAAAACAGCAGTGCGGGATACAGCGATCCTGACACTGCTGCTCGGAACCGGCATTCGTGTCAGCGAATGCGTCGGTCTGGATTTAACAGATATTGATTTCGAAGAAAACGGACTGAAGGTTCACCGCAAAGGCGGCTACGATGCCATTGTATACTTTGGCGATGAGGTAGAGAATGCCCTGCACAATTATCTCGAACAGCGCAAACAGATTATCCCGAAAGAAGGTTCAGAAAATGCGTTCTTCCTCTCTTT
>CAYLUU010000012.1:30156-34264 GCA_964386925.1 uncultured Sarcina sp.
CCGCCGCATCACGGTTCGTGCAGTGGAGAAGCTGGTCAAAAAATACGCCTCCCGCGTCACAACGTTAAAGAAAATAACCCCTCACAAACTGCGCAGTACCTACGGCACCAGCCTGTATCGGGAGACAGGCGATATTTACCTCGTAGCGGACGTTCTGGGCCACAAGGACGTCAACACTACGCGCAAGCACTACGCAGCCCTTGAGGAGGACAGACGGCGCGGCGCAGCTAATGTGGTAAAGCTGCGGGAGGATGAATAACTGCAATACAGCACTCTTACTACAAGTCAAAGTTTCTCAGATAGAACATGAATTCTTCCCGCGGAATGGGTTTGGAGTAATAATATCCCTGCAAATACTCCACGCCCTTTTCCGTGAGTTCATCCCTTTGCTCAATGGTTTCCACGCCTTCACATACAATCTGACGCCCCAGTGCCTTTACCAGACTTACCATGTGGTCAAAGATAATCTGGTTGCCTTCACTCTTTTTAGCCTCCCATAGGAAACTCTTGTCAATTTTTATGATCTGGAACGGATACTTCAGAATGTAGCTGTAATTCGAGTTACCAGTGCCGAAATCATCCAAAGAAAATCCGAATCCGGCCTCTTCCAGTTCCCTCATCACATGCTGCATAGTCTTTTCCGAGTCAATCACAGCAGTTTCTGTGATCTCCAGATTGATTCGACTTGTGGGCACATTGTACAAGCCCGCAATGCTCTTAAGCCGCTCCACGATGAGCGAATTCATACACTGAACTGTAGACAGGTTCACTTCCACAAAGTCCAGTCCATACCGTTCCGGACGTTCCTCCGCCAGAAAACGACAAACCTGCTCAAAGACCATTTCACCGATCTGAATAATCGAACCATTCTCTTCCGCAATCGGAATAAATTCATCCGGTGGAATAAAGCCGATTCTGGGATCCCGCAGCCGTACCAGAGCCTCGGCAGAATGAATGTGCCCCGTCTGCGTGTCATAGATCGGCTGATAATAAACCTCGAAGGTACGGCATTCCAACGCATCATGAATGGCATGTTCCACATCCAGCCGACGCTGCCCACTCTTGAGTTCCTTTTCTGTAAGTATCTGATCCGAAGACACCTCTTTATCATATGAGCTGTTCACAAAAGAACGCAGCTGGTGTTTGGTTGTAATGCGGTCCGGTACACTGGTCAGCCAGACCTGCGCTGAAATGTTCACGCTGGTGTGGCGGCAGATCCAAGGCCTTTGAAATCGCTGAAGGATCTGATTCCCAATCACCTCAGCATGATGCTCATCTGTATTCCGCAGAATAACAATGAACTCACCGCTGCCGCTGCGGCAGACAGTTCCGTATTCCATCACCTGCATCTGAAGCCACTGTCCAACCTGATACAGGGCACTCTGTTGAATACTCTCATTCAGCACAACGGAATAATGGTTCATATCCTGCAGTTTCACAGCAATCAGAAAGGATGGTTTCCGGGCTGTAAGCGCCTTCTCCAGCTTCCGCTGCAGATAATTTCGTCCATGGGTTCCAGTCTGCTTATCCGTGTCCTGAATACTATTCAGCAGCCAGGTCACACAGATCACCAGCAAAATAATCACCAGCAATGCAATCACCAAAAGCGCAAAGGAAAGAGCACCCAGGTTCAGTCCAGCCGCCCACGAATTATCAACCGATGAATTATTCAGCTCATCAAAATATATTGTCATGCTGTACGCTTCCTCTTTTGCAACAATTCAGAGCCCCTTCGCAAAATCACTGCTTTCAGCTCACTTTTTTGCTTATGCGTCGTTCTCGCCAAATAATCCTGCAATGATCAATTCCCTGTCCTCATCTATGCAGGTACTCCGCAACCTTCTCCAGCAGTCTGTTCGCACTCACCGGCTTTGTAATATGGTCATTCATTCCGGCCTTCAGGCAATCCTCACGATCTTCCAGAAAAGCATTGGCCGTCATGGCAATGATCGGGATGGTCTTCGCATCACTGCGGTCCATTCTGCGGATTGCCTTTGTAGCATCCAGTCCATTCATCCGTGGCATCATCAGATCCATCAGGATCAGATCAAAACTGCCAGGTTCCGCTTCTTTAAAGATCTGTACTGCTTCCTCACCATTCCAGGCTTTGGTGACCACAGCATTGTGCTCTGACAGAGCGAATTCTGCAATCTCCATATTGATCTCATTGTCTTCAACCAGCAAAATCCGTACACCGTCAATAGACGGGATCTCCTGAATTTCCGGATCCACCTCACGTGCAGCAGCCTCCCAGTCGCGCACATTATTATTATTATTATTATTATTATTAAGGTCGTTGATGTCCTGCACCCCGTTCAGCAGGATCAACAGATGTTTGGTCGCATCCAGGATATGCTGCCGGTTCTCTTCCAAACGCTGTGCATCGTTCATATATTGGCCGGACAGCTCAACAATACCACGGATTCCATTCACATCATTGCGAATGTCATAGCTGATCTTGCGCAGATAGTTGTCCTTTTCTTCATTCTCATGCACAGCATCCGCCGCGGTATCCTTCAGGAACTTCTGATATTCCTGTTCTTGCAGCTTCTGCGCATGAATCAGCTGTACTACTGCAATCACGCCGGCCAACGTTTTATGTCCGTCCCGATCACCGGAATCAAATTGTCCGATTACCGTCAGCCTGTGCCAGATTCCGAATTTGTCCTGATATTCAAATTCTGCTTTATCAGCAAAGCTCAGCCTTTGGGTCATCGCTTCCAGATTCGTAAAGCGCTGATAATCCGCACGAAAATCCTCCGCAATGTAGTCATTCTGGATTGCTGTCAGAACCTCTTCCGCTGATTCGCACTCTGTCAGCAGCTCGCGAAATTCCTCGCCGCCCTGAAGGAGCGATACATGATTATTTTTCAGATTTGCATAAAAAGACCTCTCATACAACACGCCGGTTGCCCGGTAGATATTCAGATACCGCACCTGCTGGATTCTCCCCGATGTTCTCATCCAACCACCATAAAGGCCCAGTATCAGGCAGATCAGCTCATAAACAAAATCCTCACGAACCATTCCCGGATTCGCCACCACAGAGTCACAGACCATAAAGCAGGCAAATGCAATAACCTCTATGCAGAGACATTCAGCAGGAACAAAACTAAAAAGACATGGAATCATCAGAAGCGCTATACATGGAAGAACGCTTGGATGTTCCGGAGCCTGAAGGATACTGAAATACAGCGACAGAACATACCAGACAGCCGCAAATAACGCAACATAGATGCGGCTATACAGAGTTATTTTTTCCTTTTTCTTCTGTAACAGAACAATCAGATGGAACAAAATTGCAAGAACAATAATCCCGATAACATTCGGAATCACTTCATCCGGCAAAGGCCCGTTGGCAATCCACCGCAAAACGATACAGAACAAAATAAAAAGAATTCCTGCCTTCACATATCGCCGCAGCTGTTGCAGGTTATCCTCCGCCAGTTCTTCCTCGTACTGCGCAATATTTCCATCAGAATCCCCCAGATTCAGCCAATGTCGAAACCTTTCCATCACAATATCTCCCACTATATTGCATTTTTATTCAAATTTTAAGATAAATATAACAGTTTCTATGATCTTCAACAAGCTGTTTTTGTAAGATCCGCGCAAGAATCCTATTCCGTGTCCCTTCATTAGGCTGCCGTCTTGACAATGGAAGACGGTGCTGCAGCCATCAAAAAAGAGTCTCCGGTACTTTCCAGTACCAGAGACTCTTTTTCGTACATCAGCTCCTTGCGGACGCTAAATAGATACGTTTTCTTTACTTGCCCAGCTGAGCGTCGTTGTTGCCGGAGTCAGAAGTGAACAGCTCGAGCATGTTGATCGGGTCGTCATAGTCTGCCAGCCAGCCCTCACGAGCAACGTCGAAGTTACCCTGCTTACGATCGTTCAGGAAGGTCTGCCAATCCTCAACGGTAATGGTCATGTCGATACCGATGGCAGCCAGATCCTGCTGGATTGCCTGTGCGATACCCTCGTGGCCGGTTCCCTCGTTGGTCAGGTAGTTGATGGTGATCGGAGTAGACTCAGACAGCATGTTGTTCTCATCAAACTCAAAGCCTGCCTCTTTCAGCAGCTCGATTGCACCCTCAACATCAACAGA
>CAYLUU010000013.1:0-24807 GCA_964386925.1 uncultured Sarcina sp.
CACCTGCCAATTTCAATCATGAATATGTCCGCGGGGCGGCCAATTCATGTTGAAATCGTCAGGTGCTAAACAGTTATTCAAAGAAATGATACTCATACAAATTGGTCAGCTTCTTGCCTTTCATTGCGGCATAGGTCCTCAGCAATGATGATCCACAGCCGGCCACACCGACGTACAGTCCCACATAGCTGACAATCCGGGTCGGAATCGTACGCCACCAGCTGTCATACCAGGTGCGCAGGCCGGGCGTCCGATGGTCGGAATCCGACAGCATCACATCCGCCGTGCGAATCATGTAATCGTAGAATTCCTTCTCGCCCGTATATTCATACATTTCTGCAAAATGCTCCAGGATTCCGGCCGTGCCGCAGCACTGGCACTGGCAGTTCCAGAACCCCCAGGAATGCTTCTCCGGCGCCCCCGCCTTCACGATTCCCCGGGAGAGCTCAATCGTCCATTTCTTATAGATCTCTTCGCCCGTGATGTCATACAGTTCACGGAATGCAAGTGTGCTCCCCACCGGACCATGGCAGGTACTCAGGTAATATTTGTCATACGTCGGCCCTGTCACCGGGTGATCCTGATAAGGGATCAGTCGTCCGTTCTCATCGCCGACCGCGATGTTCATTGCATATTCCAGGCCGGCCTTCGCAAGTTCCAGATACTCCTGCCGTCCGGTGTCCTTATACAGAGCAGCGAACATCCAGACTGTCCCCGTCGT
Source organism: uncultured Sarcina sp. (assembly GCA_964386925.1). Lineage (GTDB taxonomy): Bacteria > Bacillota > Clostridia > Lachnospirales > Lachnospiraceae > CAG-791. The sequence goes on from CAYLUU010000013.1 coordinate 722, forward strand.
TCCGTGCGACCAGTTCGGGAAGGTCGTATCCGCAGGAAAATCAATCATCGACAGATCCAGCAGCTTCCAGAACTTTCCGCCGTGCGGCGAATCCAGTGCATCTTTCGCGATCACATCCGCCGCCTCGCAAGCCGCGTCCAGATATTTCTGAATTCCTGTCTTGCGATACAGGATATCCAGGAAGACGATGAAACCGCCGTCTGCCGTGATGTCCTCCTGATCGCTCCAATGGTAGCCCTTCTCATCCCGAACTGCTGCCTCCAGGAGCACATCAGCTGTCCGCAGTACAAAATCACGATACTCCTGTTGACCAGTCACCTGGTACAGATCCTCGAGAAAATACGCCTCCCCCACCGGGCCGTTATAGGAGCCGGCAGCCCACCCCGGCACCGGGATAATCCCCTTTACCTCGGAGTGCAAGGTCTTGTCATACCACTCCGCTCCGACCTGCGTTGCGATGATATACGCAGCCGCACTCTTCGCCTCATCCAGCCAGCGCCGGTTTCCCGTCGCCTCATACAGACGGATCAGGAAAATGCCGATCCCCGCCGAGCCGTCATACATGCTCTTCGGTGTGAACAGCGGCACGTCCTCACGATAGCCGTCCTGTCCGTCCGGCAGCGCCTTCCAGATGCGTCCGTATTCCGTATCGATTGCCAGGGTATCAATCCATTCCGCCGTATCAATCGCTGCCTGCAGATAATCCTCTGCAGTATTCTGCATAAAAAGCTTCGGATAAATTTTCGCCGCCATAGCATTCTTCCTTTCGTTTTCGAATATGACGTTATTATATCTCTCTTTTCCTAGTTTTCAAGTAGGATTAATAAAGTTTTTAAGCAATTGCGTAGAACCCCGCGCATAACTTCCTCCGTCAAAGATGCATAGGAATTCTTCATCGTTCTTTTTATTTCAAATGGAAAGCCATTATATGCAGCCGCCTTGGTCCAAAACAAGTACATAAAAAAGATGACAGGATATTTCCTGTCATCTGCCAAGGTGCTCCATTTTCTTCACAGCGTATAACAATCATACCGTATCGCCTTCCCGTTCAACGTATAGGAGGGCTCGCGGCCGGCAAGGCAAGGGGCCTTCAACGGACGCTTTACGATGATCTTAGACGGCTTTGCCTGCAGTGCTGCATCGAACAGCTCATTTTCAGAGGAGCACGGCGCCTCCAGCTTCTGGATCAACTGGAGTTTCTTGTTCACCAGCCCGGATTTCTGACGCTTGGGGAACATCGGATCAAGATAAATCACATCCACCGGATCCTCCAGCTGTGACAGGTAGGTGATACTGTCTCCCTGGATGACTTCCATTCGACTTGCAATCTCCTTCAGTTCCTGGTTGCGTCTGGCGCGGCGTACCGCATCCTTTAAGAGGGCAGCCACCACCGGGTTCTGCTCGAAGAGCGTCACCTCATAGCCATAGGCCGCCAGCAGAAAGCTGTCCTCGCCCATGCCGGCCGTCGCATCAATTGCCCTAAGTCGCGTCCCGGCTTCTTTCTCCGGCTTCGCCGCGCGCACCAGCATCTCGTGCTCCAGGCGTCCCTGCGTAACGCGGTGCTCCATGTTCCGGAAATCCCCCTGATAAGAGAGGCCGTAACCGGACAGGGAGGTCCCTGTTTTGTCAAAGGTCAGTGTCAGCGCCTCGCCCGGTTGACCTGTAATCGGCACGCCGTGCCGTTTTGCAAAGGCTTCTGCCAGATCCCGCTGACCGCCCTTTCCGATATTTACAACCAGAGAGGTTTGCATTGCCCCGGATTCTATTCCCATGATACCGTTCCCCATACATGCGTTTAGCACCTGCCAGTTTCGACACGAATTGACTACTTGCAGTCAGTTCCATGGTTGAAATCAACAGATGCTAAACAAACTGTAACGATTCAGCGCTCATTCGCAAAATCGCTGCTGCGCAGCTTCCCTTTTGCTCAGTTCAGCTGTGCCATAGCGTCCTGAATCCATGCCGCATAGGTATCGTAATCGCTCATCCCCACGTTCGGTCTGCCAACGATGTTCCCATTCTCATCCACCAGATAACTGGTAGGTGTTGCTGTCCAGGAGAAAATTTCATCCAGTTCCTTGGAGCCCAGCAGAACCGTCAGTGTAACTCCTTGCGTCGACATGATATCATGTGCCTCTTCCAGGCACTCGGTATCGTTCATCGTAGTGACGTCCTCTACGATCGTAATGACCTGCACGTCGTCCAGAGTGTCATTCAGCTTCTGCAGATCCGGCATCTCTGCAATGCAGGGACTGCATCCGGTTCCCCAAAGGTTTACCATCGTAAGCTTCGCATTCTTGAAGATAGATTCGTCCACCTTGTTCCCGTTGTAATCCAGCGCGGAGAAGGAAATTCCGGAAGCCGCATCATAATTCACAATGTCAAATTCCGCCTTCTGCTCATCCCACTCCTTCTGAAGATCTGCAAACAATGCCTTTGTCTCCTCGGAGGCTGCTTCGGAATAAGTAATGGATTCCTCGCCGGCAGAGAATTCATACATGGTCTTACCGCTCTCCGTTGTAAACGATGTCAGCGTATAATCCCCGGTAAAAGTGTTTTCGATTGCCGCTTTGATATCATCCTCCGTCACATTCTCATCCTCTGAGAAGCACACATAGTTTGATTCGTAATATGACGTATAATTCTCTTTTTCTTTATAGGCATCTTCTGCATTCTCGTCAAAATTCTCCGGCAAATCTACCACATACCCTTCCACGCATCCATAGGAAACGGAGCCGTCAAGGTTCCCCGAGGACAGCCAAACGTAGCTGTTCTCCCCATTTCCCAGCTTTGCATAGTTACTGACCCATTCCCGGACAGCCAGCCCGGTATGATCATCAACGACTGCGTAGTCCGTTTTTGCTGCAGCTGCTGTTCCCGTTTCCGCATCTGTCGCCGTGGTGCTCGCGGCAGCGCTGCTATCCGCAGCAGAGCTTCCCTGCGTGCCGCTGCAGGCGGTCAGCGAAGCCGCCATTGCTGCTGTGAGTACGACTCCAATCCATTTTGCATTTCTCATTTTCCTTGTATCCTCTCCTTTTCCTATTTGATTATCTGACATCACTTCTGCTTTGCCTTCGCCGCCTTCACCACATTGAAATGCAGGGCTCCGGTCGGGCACACCTTTGTGCACTCTCCGCATCGGATGCACTCTGCACTGTTGGGATTGTGCACCACGTCCACGTTCATCTTGCAGTGCCTTGTGCAGGCTCCGCAGTTCACGCAGTGATCCTCTTCCACCTTCAGCTTCAGGAAGCTGAAGCGCTGGAAAATACCATAAAAGGCACCCAGCGGGCAGATGTATTTGCAGAACGGCCGATGCACGAACATCGACAGGATCACGATGACCGCCAGGATCACGAACTTCCAGCGGAACAGGAATCCCATCTGCGTCCGGATGCCTTCATCCAGAATGGACAGCGGAATTCCGCCCTCCAGCATACCGACCGGACACACCAGCTTGCAGAAATACGGCACCGAGGACAGCCCGTTGTTCACCTTCAGGAAGGCCGGCAGAATCAGGACGAAGACCACGAGGAAGACGTATTTCATCCACCGCAGTCCCTTGTCCAGCTTTTCCGGCACCGTCAGTTTCGGAACCGGGATCTTGTACAATAACTCCTGGATCAGACCGAACAGGCAGATCCATCCGCAGACGAACCGTCCCAGCAGCGTCCCGATCAGTGCAAGATATCCGATGACATAGAAGGAAAATTTCTTCCTGCTGCCATCCACGGCCTGCAGGGCACCGATGGGACAGGCACCGATTGCTGCCGGGCAGCTGTAGCAATTCATTCCCGGAACGCAGAAATTCTTCAGCGGTCCCTTGTAAATCAGGCTGCTCCCCCAGCCGGTCCATCTGGGATTCTGCAGCAGTGCGGCAATGGCCTGCACCAGCTTGCGGATAAGGCCGTGTTTTCTAAGCTTTTCTTTCATCTCACACCTCTCATCCGATTCCAATGCATTCCAGGCAGATGTTCGTCGCCTTCTTCAGAACCACTGCCGGTTCCCCGCGGACAATGCCGAAAATCATACTGGCGACAGCCGCGGCCAGGATCACATATTTTACATATTGGTACCATTCCTTCTTCATCTCTCCTCCCCACTGCAGTCTTCGAACTTTCTTATCGCACAATCAAAGCTCCCTGCGAGAGCAAGCCCGCATCGGAGTATTGATTTTCCAAACCGATGGTTATATTACCATCTCTTCTGTAACTATGGTGTAACCGGTATGCAAAAATATCTATTAAGTACCCGCATCTCGAATTTGATACTCGAAGATGCCCGATGGCGTCCAATTCATGTTGAAATCGCCAGGTGCTAAAACTACCATGCCTGCTTGCGCAGGCGCCATCACAAATAAAAATCAGCTGCTACGCGTCTGTGCGAGCAAGCTCGCACATCCACGTAGCCGCTGTCCGGGATTTTTACAGTAACAGATACAAAAAAGCAGGAGAGCGGGGCTCTCCTGCCGAATACTTTACAAACGATGCACTAGTCGCTTTCTTCCGCGCTGGCCTCCAGATCCTTCTCGACGAATTCCGGCATCTCACCCGTGCGGAAATAGACGCCGTAGTAACTCATGTTCTGAGAGGACGCATACGTCAGACTGATGTCAGTACTGTAATCCACCTCATCGTTTCTCTTCCAGTTGGAAGTCATCACAATGTTGCAGCTGTCCAGAATCTCCTGGATCTGCTCCGGATCGGAATACGATGCCTGCATGGTGTCGTCTTCCGTGTACTCGTACACCGACACAGCCGTGACGTTGTCGTAGCTCACCTTCGTCAGATCAATCCCATGCTCCTGCAGGAACTGCAACGTGTTCATATAGGACGGATAGACCTCATATTCCACATCGATGTAGGTTGGCTGCGCAGAACGGTAAATCACTTTTCCAATGCACCGCTCCGTTGACATCTGCGTATACGAATAGCTGCTCTCCAGATCCTTCCGATACGCCTTAGCGAATTCCTGATACAACGTTCTGTCCAGTCTGATCTGGCTCAGACCATTCATCACATACAGATCACCGTACTGCTCGGAATTCTCCGCGACATAGTCATCATGATAGATCGGGATCAGTGCCTCCCGGTACTCTGTGCTCGAAACCACCGCATCCAATGCCGATGTATCCGTATCGTAGGGGATCAGAATGCTGCGGTACACCTTCCGTCCGCTCTTTAGGTTATAGCACACCACCGCGCTCCATCCATCCGTGGAGCCATTCTCATCGTTGACCGTCCGCATGGCTTCCATGGCGGGCGCCGTAATCTTCTCGAGCGTTTCGATATCCGTCAGCTTCATCGTCTGCAGTACCGTCTGCTGGCTGGAGGTGTTCTGCGATTCATCTGAGTAATAATCGTAGCTGCTGTCGTTGTACACATACAGTGCTGCACTCTCCACCTTGCTCGCTGCCGGCACATAGCGGTCATACCCGATGAGGTCATATCGGAACAGGACGAAAATAAAGGCTGCCGCCACCGCGGCCAGTGCCATCTCTGCGAACAATCCGAAGAATCGCCAGATATCCAGCTCGTAAATGATCTCGATCACACCAGCCGCCAGCACTGTCGCCACGATAATACCGATCAGCATGAACACCGTTCCGGTCCGTGAAGTTGTGGAGCCGAACAGATTGATGATAAGGTTCCCGGCGAATAAACCGACTGCTACGCTCGTCACGATGCGTACCACGGCCCGCACCGGGCGATGGAGCACCGTCGCTCCGGCGGATTCCGCCTTCCGATTCCGATACAGCCGCACGGCAATGAGGAGAACAATTATTCCCACGGCAATTGTCGCCACATCCGTCTTCCAGGAAGCCTGCACAAGCTTTCCCAGAAGAGAGCTTGTCGTCGGAGAGTAGAACCAGTTGCTCTGACTGCTCATCCAGCGCTGGATCACCAGACAGTTATACAGCGGCGAGAACAGAAACGCCGGCGAATCGCTCCCCAGATACGTCCAGGTTCGAAAGAAAGTCCCTGCCAACGTCTCAATGAGACGCATCACAATCTGATCGATCAGGAGCAGGAAAACAGACATCAGTCCTGCCATAATGAGATTCCCGGTCAGCATCACTGCCAGAATTCCCACATTGTAGGAAGCGAGGAAGATAATCGTCACCCGTACCAGCTCCAGCATGGCATCCGCAAAGGTCGCACTGCTCATGCCGCTCATCGCCGCAGCGCCCCCAATCGACAGGAACAGACAGATCACCAGCGGAATTTCGAATAACAGGAATCCGTTGATATAAATGTTCCGGAACCGTTCCATTCTGGATACCGGCTGACTTTCATAGAAATCCAGTTTGTCCATATTGAAGAGATACGCAAATCCCTGGATTGCCAGAATCACGCCGATGATTACGATCACCCAGAGGAAATTCTGACGCAGTCCAATCCACGTGGCCACCTCCGAGAGGCGCTGCGACTTTGTCGCTGCCTCGGTCATCGCCTGCAAAGACGCGTTCTCATTGCTCCTTGCAATCAGCATGACGATTGCCACCGGATAATACATGATCATATAGAAAATTACGGCCGCCATCAGCCACAGGCGCCGGCGCAGAATCTGGCGCTGCAGAATATGGAAGCGGCCACTCTTTTTTAGCTTCATTTCCTTGCTCCCTTTCATCAATCCAAAATGAACTTGCGGATGTCGTAGCCGACGACCTCGGTCTCGCTGATGAAGACTTCCTCCAGCGTCAGCGGCAGAATTTCGAAGAATACCATGTTCACGCCGCGGAAATGCTGTTCCACGCTCTCGCGATTGCCGCGGATCGTGAGCGTGGTAAGGCGTCCTCTTGCGTCCTGCTTAACAATATCAAGGCCGCCCAGCGCCATCTCCTTGTCATCCTCGGAGGCGAACACACACTGCACCTTCTGAATGGAGGCTTTCATCTCCTCCATGTCTTCCGACAGGAGAACGCCGCCCTGGTGCAGGAGGCCCACATGATCGCAGATATCTTCGATCTCGCGCAGGTTGTGCGATGATACGATCGGCGTAAGGCCGCGGTCCTCCATATCCTTAGCGAACAGGCTCTTTACGGCCTGCCGCATCACGGGATCCAGACCGTCGAAGGTCTCGTCGCACAGAAGGTATTTGGTCCCCGCACACAGTCCCAGAATCAGAGAGAGCTGCTTTTTCATTCCCTTGGAGAAAGTCGCAACTCTCCGGCTGGGATCGAGGCCAAAATCCTTCATCATCTTCCCGAATCGGTAATTCGAGAAATCCGGATACAGCTCCGCAATGTAGCTGCTCATCTCCTCTCCCGTTGCGTTTGGGAAATAGTAATAGTCATTCGGAATAAAGAAAATATTCCGCTTCATCCCGGCATTATCGTACACCGGCTCCCTGTCTACACAGATCGTCCCTTCGTCCTGTTTCATCACCCCGGCCAGCATGCGCATCAATGTACTCTTGCCGGCGCCGTTGGTCCCGAGCAGGCCGAAGACCTCTTTGTCCTTCATTTTGATCGATACATGGTTGACAGCTACGCAGTCCGAAAAGGACTTGGTCAGATTCATTGTTTCAATCATTGTTACATTCACCCGCCTTTCGAATCAGCTCATCCCGATCCAGTCCCAGCTCATCGGCCTCCTTCAGAAGCTCCGCCAGCTGCTGCACCAGCTCAGTTTTCTTGTTCTCCATCAGTTCCTTGCCGCCGCTGACATAGTTGCCCTTGCCCTTCACGGTGTACAGGAACCCCTGCCGCTCCAGCTCGGCATAGGCCTTCTGTACGGTGTTCGGATTCGTGGAGAGTTCCATCGCAAGAGACCGCACCGACGGCATCTGCTCTCCTGGCTCCAGGACTCCCTTCAGAATCAGTGTTTTATATCGTTCCGAGATCTGCTCATAGATCGGTCTCGAATCCCGATAGTCAATCAAATCCATGCCTGTTCCCCTCTATATCGCTGTTACAGCTAAGGAAACGCTTTAATCAGCGTTTCCCTAAAAGCCATCTTTTTATCCGTATCCACTGTATTAGCTGTGGTGGTACAGTCAATATATCATTCCATAAAGCCGATGTAAACCCCTGAACGCCAAAAAGGACTGCAGCAGAAATGCTGCAGTCCTTTCTAAAATCACTGTATCTGCCTGACCGAGACAGGGCGCGCATCCCCTGACGCACTGCCTCAGGGAGGCTTCACGTCGTACCTCGCTTACTCCTCGTCCTGGCTCTCAGCCTCAGCGCTGGTATCTGCCACATAGACCGTGCGCTTTCTCGCATCGGCATCCTGCTCGAGGTAGGTGTCGTAATCGGTCTCCTTGTCAATGATGCCGCCGCCCGGCAGAATCTCGATGATACGGTTCGCCGTGGTCTGCACAACCTGATGGTCACGGCAGGCGATCAGTTCCACGCCCGGGAACTTAATCATGCCGTCATTGAGTGCAGAGATGGACTCCATGTCCAGATGGTTCGTCGGCTCATCGAAGATCAGGCAGTTCGCACCGCTGATCATCATTGAGGAGAGCTGGCAGCGAACCTTCTCACCACCGGAGAGAACCTTCACCTTTTTCACGCCGTCCTCACCGCGGAACAGCATGCGGCCGAGGAATCCGCGGACATAGGTTACGTCCTTGATCTGGGAATAGGCCGTCAGCCACTGCGTGATGTCCTCCTCCGTATTAAAGAGCTCGGTATTGTCCTTTTTAAAATAGGACTGAGAGGTCGTTACGCCCCACTTGTAGGTGCCGCTGTCCGGTTCCATGTTGCCCATCAGGATCTCGAAGAGTGCTGTCTTCGCCTGCTCCTGGGAGCCCACGAAGGCAATTTTGTCATCGTGCTTTACAACGAAGGACACATCATCCAGGAGCTTTACGCCGTTGATGGTCTTGGAGATGTGCTCCACGGTCAGCACTTCGTTGCCGATCTCGCGGTCCGGGCGGAAGTCGATGAAGGGATATTTGCGGGAGGAGGGCTTGATCTCATCCAGCTCGATCTTCTCCAGTGCGCGCTTACGGGAGGTTGCCTGCTTGGACTTGGAGGCATTCGCGGAGAATCGGGAAATGAATTCCTTCAGCTCCTTGATCTTCTCTTCCTTCTTCTTGTTCGCTTCCTTCATCTGACGGATCATCAGCTGGGAGGACTCGTACCAGAAATCATAGTTGCCCGCGTAGAGCGTAATTTTGCCGTAATCGATGTCCGCAATGTCTGTGCAGACCTTGTTCAGGAAATAACGGTCGTGAGATACCACGATGACTGTGTTCTCGAAGTTGATAAGGAACTCCTCCAGCCAGCCGATGGCATCCAGATCCAGATGGTTCGTCGGCTCGTCCAGGAGCAGGATGTCCGGATTGCCGAACAGCGCTCTTGCCAGCAGGACCTTCACCTTCTGTGCGCCGTTCAGATCGCTCATCATCTGATAATGAAATTCATCCGAAATTCCCAGACCGTTCAGCAGGGACTCCGCATCAGACTCGGCCTCGTAGCCGCCCATCTCTGCGTACTCGCCTTCAAGTTCTGCTGCGCGGATGCCGTCCTCATCGGTGAAATCCGGCTTCGCATAAAGAGCATCCTTCTCCTTGCCGATTTCATACAGGCGCTGGTTGCCCTGAATGACGGTGTCCAGTGCGGTCTGATCGTTGTATTTCTCATGGTCCTGTTCCAGGAAGGACAGGCGCTGTCCGGAGGTGATGGCAATGTCGCCGTTCGTAGTCTCCAGCTGCCCGGACAGGATCTTCAGGAAGGTAGATTTGCCGGCACCGTTCGCACCGATGATGCCGTAGCAGTTGCCCTCTGTGAATTTGATGTTGACGTCCTCGAACAGAGCCTTTTTGCCCACTCGATAGGTAACGTTGTTGGCAGAAATCATATTGCCGTTCTCCTTTTTATTGAATGTTTTCTTTTAGCAAAACCACGATGCGGGTGCTAAGCAGACACCGATGTTCCTTATATTGAATGATGCCCGAAGACATATCATACGGGGGAATACCTGCAAAATCAAGGCATTCTCCCTCTACAAATGAAGATTGCAGCCCACTTTCCAGACAGGAACGGTCAGTGGAGAGTAACGATATAATAGCCGACATTTTTCTCGCAATATTTCAGATTTTACAAACGTATTTTTGTTTTTGTGATATGCTACGCATGTTTAGATTTTTTTTATAAATTGGCAAGTGGCTAAAAATCGCAGCCATACCTGCCACTTCCGTCCTCAAAAGACGCTCACATGAACAGCGAGCATCTGTCATCACCCACATCTCGATTTTAAGGCTTGAAGATGCGGGGTGCTGATAGATACCAATGACAAAGGATAAAATGGCTATAGACAAAACAGATAAGACACCTACAGATACAATAGCCACAGATCAGGCGGCTGTGAACAAAACCACTGCTCCCGCTTCTTCTTCTTCTTCTTCTTCTGCATCCTCCCCCGAAGCCGGCAGTCAGTATCAGCATGCACAGAATCTGTGGAATGGTGTTCTGCACATCTGGCAGGGCATTCTCTCCCTTCGCCGACGTGGAAACCAGCGATTTGCGAAGCGTTGGTCCAATGCCCGTTTCGTCATGCTGTCCGTTGGTATTGTGTTCGTGCTGTCGGCGCTCGTGCTGTGGCTGCCTCCCTGCCTTGGCGTTGGCAACGACGGATCGGTAACCCGTACCATGCAGAATGCCGGACTCTCCTATCTGGAAGGGGATGAGGATAATGCTAATAACTACTTCACTTGCGTCTACCAGACCGGATATTCCGATACCGAGGACCGCTCTCTTCAGCTGGTGCTGATCCAGGCCGCCGAGGCTTTGGATCACCTGTTCACCGGTGATCAGCTCTTCGACATCCGTTTCCTGTCACTGCTCTACGTGATACTGGCGGTTCCTGCATGGACGCTTCTCACACACTCCATTGTGGCGCGCGCGAATGCCTTTATTGAAAAATGCGTTCTCTCCGGACTCTGCGTTCTGGTGCTGGCAGATACATCTTACATTACCTATTTTAATTCCCTCTATCCGGAAGCCATTTATGTCATCGGCCTGTCTTATCTGTTCGGCGGATGCATGATGCTGCAGCAACAGTCCCGTTTCACATTGCTGTACTGGTTTTCGATTCTCCTGGGGGTCTTTATGCTGTGCAGCACGCGGCAGCATACTGCAATCATTGGCTTCATCACCGCGGTTTTCTGTGTGACTCAGTTCCGTGTCACCCCGCGTTTTCTCGGAAAGGTTGGCGTAGCCTGTGTTGCTGCTGTGGTTCTGCTGACAGGCTTTTGCGGCTACGCCTATGCAGAATCTGATTTTGATGATACGAGCCGAACGCACGCCATGACACGTGGTGTACTGCTGCAGTCTGCAGATCCTGAAGAAACACTGCAGGAATTCGGCATTGATGGATCTTACGCATTACTCGCGGATGTGTCTTTGTATGATCAATATCCTCTGACCGAAGAGACGGAGTACTATCTGCAGAATGGTTTTCTCGACCACTACTCTTTCACGCGCATTGCTCTTTACTATTTGCAGCATCCGCGGGCTATGTTCTCCATGCTGGACCTGGGTGCCAGGTCCTCGGTGGATTTGCGCCGCACGTCCTGTGGGAGCTTTGAACGCTCCGCCGGACGTGCTCCTATGAGCAAGACCATTCTCTTTGCCGCCTACAGCATTCTGAAAATTCGATCGTTCCCCAAGACCATCGCATTTCCTCTGCTGCTGATTGTCATCTGTGTGCTGCTCTCCCGCGACGGATGGTGGCGTAGGAAGACACCCGATCGCTTTTATTATGTATATTTCTGCACCACACTAACCGCGGCTGCCGTCATGATTTTTCATCTAATGGTAATCATCTGCAGCAGCGGAGATGCGCAGCTGACACAATACAATTTTATTGCCGGCTTCAGTCTGGATTGTCTGATTCTGTTCACACTCTCAGAGCTTCTGCACCGGCTTAACATTCTCGATGAAACACAGGAGAAAGCATAATGAATAACCCCCAAACCGTTCCCGTACAAGATCTTCAGGACAGCCTGGCCGCCAGACAGCGCAGCAGCCTGGTGCAGGATCTCGGCCTTTTCCTCTATCTGCTCTCCGTAATGACGGCGGCTCTTGTCATCGCCTTTGGCCCGGAGGCGCGGCGAATGGAATATGTCATTCTCTTTGCTGTCATGGGCGTCTCCTCTCTGCTGGCTGCCTACCATTTCCGCTATCTGGCCACCGGTCTGACAGGACTCCAGCTCCTTACCTTTACCGTTTATACCCTGTTCGTTTCACTGACACAGGATGTCACCGTGATTGCACTGGATTACCTGTGGATTCCGCTGCCGCTCCTTTCACTGGCAGGCATGCTCTTATTTTCCCGTGAGATGCTGAAGATCGAGCAGACCAATGCCCTTTTGAAGGACCAGATGGAGTCCGTTGTTCTGCTGGATTCTCTGACCGGTCTGTATAACCAGAGAGCACTCTATATCGACCTGCAGCGCCAGATGGCCTTCAGCTGCCGCAACACGAATCCCATCAGTCTGATGGTGGTGCGCCTTCGTTATTCAGATGAGCTGCACACCATGCTGCGGCCTTCTCAGTTCAACCAGCTCGTGCAGCGCATGGCCGAAATTCTGTCTGATTCCGTCCGTGTGGAAGATCGCTGCTACATCACAGAGAAACAAACCGGCGAGTTTGCTCTGCTTCTTACCTGTGGAAAGTCAGACTCTTCCTATGTTCGCAAGCGTATCGAGGCGGCTTGCGAAGAGAAGAATGCCTTTTCCGGGATCATCGATAAAACCATTCGTGTGGATCTGCGCATAGCATGTGTAGAGTATGAGGAGGGCATTTCAAATGCCATCGAGTTTAAGCGCAAGGCGGACAGTGAGCTTCAGTATGATGTGTAGCCCCGTCTGCTCTCGGCAACTGAATCTGCAGCGTGATTCCAGATGCCTTTGGCATCTTCATTTCTCGAATCTCCTGAATCGCAGGGAATGGAATCAGAAGAATTTGCCGCATTTACTGACGGCATCTCTTCTGATCATTTTTGTGTGCTTTTTTCTGTGTTTGCCTGTTTCAATATCCGCAGCTGCGGCATCGACAAAGGAGATCTCTCTCCCCGGTGAATCAGACATTCTCCTGCTGCATTCGGATTCTGTTACCGACGAAGAGCTGAATTCTCTGCGCATTCTGGCAGATACTGCCACAGCCCTTAGCATGAGCATGGAGCTCGGGACACCTGCCCAGGCAGATGGACTCTATGATCACTACAAGCTGATCCTCTGCTACGATCTCGATTCCGATCCCGCTCTTGCCAAAGAGCTCGCCGCAAGCGGTGCCAAACTAATGATCCTGGGTGGCTCCATCCTCCCGGACTGTGCAGAAGCTGCCGGAGTTTCTGCATCGTGCCTGCAAGAGCAGCACCCTTCCACAAGTGCAGTTCTGTCCTATACCTTTTCTACGCAGCAGAGCTATCAAACCATCACATCGATGCCTGAGCTCTTCTATGTCAGAAACACCGGCAGACATATCGCCTATGTGAGCGATCCTGATGACAGTAATGTCTATGCGAGCATCGCAGATGCAGATGATACATATGAAAACGGTACTCTGGAGGTAAACGGACAGACCTTCCCGTTCTGTTCGGAGTTGTCCGGAATCTGCTATATTCCGCTGATTGACTATACACAGGATCTCGCCCGCGCGGCCATTACCCGTGAAATTTCCGTTCTGATGTGGGATTACTCCGGTCTCCCTCCGCAGAAGGGGCAGTATATTGTTCTGGACAATGTCTATGCTTATATGCCGGCCCAGGAGCTCCTAAGCCGCGTCGATGTTCTCATAGAGGCAGGTCTCCCCTTTGTCCTATCGGTGATGCCGGTTTACATGAACACCGATTATCCTGCCATGCAGCAGTTCTGTGAGGTCCTCCGTTATGCACAGGTAAACGGCGGTGCCGTCATCCTGCATGCGCCGCAGTCCCGTACCATGGTCACTGACTGGGATGCCTACAACGTGACGATCACGGAGGTTCTGAACAGCTATACTTCGCAGGGTGTGTATCCTCTTGGCTTTGATGTTCCCTATAGCTGGACCTGGAATGAGGATGCGCTGACATGGATGCAGCGCTCCCGCACCATTTTTGTTTACAGCGATTCTGCAGAGACAGATTTTGCTCTCGACACGCAGCAGAATCTCCTCTTCTACAATTATAATGCGCTGATTCTGCCGGCACTGTCCCTCGATGACGGCGGTGAAAACTGTGTCCTTCAGTTCTCTGCTTCCCGCAGGATTTCCGCCAGTGTATCGCTGGAAGATCTGCAGGATCTTGCCTCTGATATGCAGAACAATGCAAGTGCCTACTACAGCCTCTGGGACAACACGCAGTCCGTCTGGGCGAACAGCTTTCATCTGAATTGGGACGGTGATGCCCTGACCTTGAATGATGTCGTCTGCAGTCTGTCCTATACTCCGCAGGCCGCCGAAGAGGACTATGAATACAATCGCAATACGCTCAAACGATTCACCGTCAGTATCCAGAATGAGAGCCATTTTCTCATCGTTCTGGTATCAATCGTAACGGTCGTATTCCTTTTGATGATCCTGTATGCAAGGCACATGCAGCGCAGGCGCTTCCTGCCTCGTATGTCTGCACCCGGCGAAAAGACTGCGCAGACCGCAGCAATCTCTGCAGGAAGGAAACGCAATATTCACACGGATGCTGCTAATTCCGGTACTGACTGCTCTTGTGCGTCAGACGATCCTGACAGCAGCGTTTCCGGTCAGTCCGTAAATCAGTCACGAAACGGAGGGAACACAGATGTCCTTCATTGACGGATTATCTCTATATGCCATCTGTGCAATCTGGTCCCTGATGATCCTCAACGTGATCCTCTCGATCGGCGGCTTCATTCACTACATGCGTGTTGAAAAGACCGACGGCCATGTCCCGCTCGATGAATATCCGATGGTGAGCATTCTGGTTCCGGCCCACAATGAGAGCATCGTCATCGCACGGACGGTGCGGGCTCTTCTGAATTTTGACTATCCGACGGACCGCTATGAGATCATTGTCATCAATGACAATTCCACTGATGATACGGAGGAGAAGCTTCAGGAAATCCAGCGAGAATTCCCAGACCGCCGCTTCATGGTGGTCTCCACCGATAATGTGGTTGGCGGCAGCGGCAAATCCAACGCTCTGAATATCGGCTTTACACTCTCCTGCGGCAGTGTCATCGCCATCTACGATGCAGATAACACGCCGGAGCCTTCTGCGCTCCGCATCCTGGTGGAGAACCTGATGGCAGATCCGAAGCGCGGTGCCGTCATCGGCAAATTCCGCACGCGCAACCGCAATGCCACCATCCTGACCCGGTTTGTAAATATTGAAACGCTGGCCTACCAGTGCATGAACCAGGCGGGGCGGTATTTTTTCTTCAAGCTGTGCACCATTCCGGGAACGAATTACGTCATCCGCCGCAGCATCATCGAAGAGATCGGCGGCTGGGATCCCAAGGCTCTCTCGGAGGATACCGAGATCAGCTTCCGTCTCTACCGAATGGGTTATTACATTCAGCACATGCCACTTTCCGTCACCTGGGAGCAGGAGCCGCATCTCCTCTCCGTCTGGTTCCGCCAGCGGACCCGATGGGCGAAGGGAAATCTGTATGTCTTGGTCAAGAATTTCAAATATGCCTTTGATCCCCACGCCGGCAAAATGAGGCTGGATGTCATCTACTACCTCATTGTGTATCTCCTGATGCTCTCTGCGCTGGTGATCTCGGACATCATCTTCTTCACCGGAATTCTGGGCTTTACACACATCACACTCGGCGGCTTCTCCACACTCCTGTGGGGAATGGCGATTCTGGTATTCGTCGTCAATGTGATGCTGACGCTCGCTACAGAAAAGAACGAATTCACCTTTGAATCCGCTGTTCTCTCGCTGCTGATGCTCTTCACCTACTCCAAGCTGTGGGTCCTGGTGGTCGTAAAGGCCCTCTGGATGAGCATTTCAGATGCCGTCGGCGGCAAAAAAGTCGTATGGGACAAAACCGTACGCTATGAAGAAAAAGCCACCGATGAAGCCGATGATGAAGCTCTGGAGGAGCTGATTCACACGGTGCAGCACAAACGATAAATCACGGACAATAGAGCACAAATGATAAAGCGCAAATGTTAGACCACATACGATAGACATAGATACCGGAATATTTTTACCAACCTTGAAAGGAGTTCACATACCATGCTTCGATTCAAACAACTGGCAGCTGCCTCCCTTTGTCTGCTCCTCACCACGGAAACGATTGCCCTGCCCGTCTCTGCTGCAGGCAGCAAGTCCGCCGCAGCGGGCACGACAGCATCTGCCGATAATACAAAAGCTTCCTCCCAATCCGAGGATTCCAAGGATACTTCGAAGGCACAGGCAGAAACCGGTGCAGCCGAATCATCCGATGAAAAAAAGGACGCTGACAGCAAATCCTCCAAGACAGAAAAGGACACTTCTGAGAAAGACAGTTCTGATGACAACGCTTCGGATGAGAACACTTCGGATGAGAACACTTCGAATGAAGACAGCGAAACTGTGACAGTGCAGCGCGCCACGACACAGGATTTAAACGAGGCTGTCATGAGCACCAATCCAGAGGATGCCGCAGCTCCCATTACAGAAAAGCCGGACTATGACGAAACTCCTTACGTTGCAGAATTTGATTATTCGAGCTCGGTCGTCTTCAGCGGCGTATTCGATACCAACCAGTTCTATTTCCAGATTGAGGATTACTGGGACACGGAATATGCCTATGCCCGCGTGCAGTTCACGCTCAGTCAGCTCATCGGTGACGGTCCTGCCTCTCTGACCTTCTCGCTGAACAATGAGCCCATCTACTCCTGCAAGGTGGATTACAACAATGGAAAAGAGCAGATTGCCTATGTTCCCATTCCGGTCAGCATGCTCAACAAGGGCTACAACAGCTTCGGCGTGACGGGCTATGTGAAAATCTATGATAATGACGGCTGCATTGACGATCTCTCCGGTGCCAACTGGGTGTGTCTGGAGGACACCTCCTTTGTGGCTGTGGGGTATGATGTTGCGGATTCGGCAAATCTGATTTCCTGGTACCCTTACCCTTATCTCTCTTCCACTGATGCCTCCGGCAGCCAGACGACCATTGCCGTCTCGGACGAAATGGACGAGGGAGAACTGACCGCAGCGCTTCTCCTGCGTGCAGATCTTGCCAGTGAAACCGACGGAACTGACGAGCTTTCACTCACCACCATCAGTGACATGGAATCCTCCGATTCCCAGAAGGTCATTATCAGCCTCCTTAAGAATCTTCCGGAGGAGTATCAGAATCTGCTCCCGGAGGATACCGGAGATCTGACAGATCAGGCTCTCATTCTCTCTTCCGGCTCCGACAATACGCATACGCTTCTTATTACCTCTGCAGACAGCGACTGTCTGATGGAGGCTGCCATGCTCCTTGCCGATGAGACCCGCGTGTCTCAGGAGACCGGCACCACTGCTTATGTCAGTAAGGATGCCTCCCAGATCATGCAGGAGGAACTGTCCTATTCAGACAGCAACTCCACCTACACGCTGACCAGCCTCTCCGGCGGCGGGCTCAGCTATGTCGGTCCCTTCCATCAGGAGGAAACCATCTATCTGCCATTCTCCGGAGGCTACGTTCTGTCCGGAACCGGCAAAATAGATCTCACCTTCCGGTACAGCGAAAACCTGGACTTTGATCGTTCTCTCATCACCGTTTACTGGGGAGAGACACCGGTTGCCAGCAAGAAGCTGACCAAAGAGAACGCAGGCGGCGATACGCTGACTTTCTCCCTCCCGGAGGATGTTCTCGGCAATACCGCGGGCAGCATTAAGATTGCCTTTGATCTGGAGTTGCCGGATCTGTTCTGCTCTCCTCGCATGGATGAAATGCCCTGGGCGTATGTTGCAGAGACCTCAACCTTCTATCTGCCTGTCGGCAAGACCGGCACGCTCTCCTTTGACAACATACCTGCTCCCTTCGAGCTCAGCAGCCGCTTCAACGATCTGACGGTTGTCATTCCGGATGAAATGACAGCTGCAGAGCTGGACACCCTTGGCCAGATCATTGCTGTATGCGGTGTTGACATCAGCTCCTACGGCAGCATCAACGTTGTACGCGCCGGTCAGTTCGACGGTGATACCACCGACCGCAACCTGATCGTACTCGGAACCTACCAGGATAACGCTCTCCTGCGCACGCTGAACGATTCACTTTCCTTCCAATATGCCGAAGACGGCACGAAGTTCGAGAGCAACAGCAGCCAGATTCTCTCCGATGATTATGCTTCACGGATTGGTGTAACACAGCTTCTGCAGTCCCCTTATGGCGAGGATCGTGCGATTCTGGCCGTCTGCACGACCGGCGACGCCGCTATGCAGCAGATCCGCAGCTACCTGAGCACAGACACCAATAAGTCCAAGCTGACCGGCGACGCCGTTATTTTTGATACCAACGGCGAGATCAGCACATACCAGTTCCTGACAGCTTCTAAGACGCAGAATCCGGATCTGAAGACCTTCGTGGAGAACAACAAAACAACCGTTCTGTTCACCGTCGTTGCCGTCTCCGCCATGCTCATCCTGCTGCTCGGCGTCCTGCTGATCCTGGTGCGCATTCATATTGTAAAGAGAAGAGATAAGTAATCGTAACCTTAAACGATCGAAGCCATGCAGAATAAACGCCGCTTTTTCCAGTCACAACAGAATATTGCTGCCCTTGCCGCCGCCTTGCTGTTCCTGCTCGCAAGTCTCCTTTTCCTCCTGCAGACCCCCAGGCCCGGCATGCTGGACTCGGGACTTTACGATCTGGTGCTGCCAAAGCTTGGTCTTGCGCGCGGCTCATATTATGCCGAGGAAGCTTACTATACCCAGCCGAACGAACTGTTCACCATTACAAAGCTCCCCTGGGCAGGCCTACTGCAGCTCTCTCCGATGTCCAGTCTGGTCTACCCGGCCGCGCTGGTCAGCTTTCTGTGCGGCATAACCGGTCAGCCCTTCTCTACGGTTCTGCTGGCTGTCCTGCTCGATTTGTTCCTGGCGCTCGCCCTTTTCGTTCTGGTGAAGGCACTCTGCTCCCTTTGGGGCGGATACGGCGTTCTCGGAGGCTCCCTCTGGAGTGTCTGCATTCTGTGCGGGAATTATCTGCTCTTTTTTAATTCCCTGTATTCATCCTCCATGTTCGTGGTCTCTTTGACGGCCTTCGGCGCTGCTGTTTTCCGTGCGTTAGCACTACTGCGCCGTCACCCGCATTCGGGGGAAAACAACACCTCCCCCGCCAATATCTCCGCCGTCCGCATCTGGCTGCCGGCGGCCGTTACCGGGCTTCTCCTTACGACATCCTCCGAGCTGTCCGCTCTGCTTCTGCTGCCGACAGCTCTCATTGTTCTGTATCTGGGATTTCGCTCGGTACGTCAGGAGGCTGCTCACTTTTCTGAGCGTACCCCTGCAGATGCTGTTCCCAACGGAAGTTCATCCGCTTTCCGCATGCGCAGGGGGTGCTTTTGCGTCATTCTCGTCACCGGTCTTCTGATCCTGTGCTCTGTACGTTTTGTCCGCAGTAACAACGAAGTTTTCAACCGTACGAACTTGTATCACAGCTTTTTCGATGGTGTGCTGACCTCTTCCGAGGATCCTCAGCAGACACTTGCTGACTTCGGAATGGATTCTCAATTTCTTCAGGACATGGGGAAATCGGCCTATCTTAGTGACGACGATTACTACATTTCCCCGAACGGAGAACAGTCGAATGAGATATACAGCCACATCAGCTACGGCAGAATTCTCTGCTGGTATCTGCAGCATCCGGCTGCCTTTGTGCGTCTGATCTCCTCTGCACTGTCGCAGACGGGACAACTGGATACCTCCCGGTGCGTCATTCTCTCTTCGAACACATCAGCTGATGCATTATCCGGCACAGCAGCTGTCGAAAAGGTTCACAGGTCCGATTACTGGGATCTGCTGCGCGGATTTTGCCTCCGGACTCCGTCCGCTTTCCTGCTGGTGTCCCTCTTCTGCCTTGTGTCCGGCATTGTGTTCTTCCTGCTGCGAAGGCGCGGCCTTGGTGCGGCTCTTATGGGCATCGGACTCGGTGACTGGCTGGTCCTTGCGGCCGCTCTTCTCTCCTGCGGCACGGCAGATCTGACCACCAACCTGTTCTATTACCACGCACTCCTTGATGTGCAGCTGTGCGCTCTGCTGACGCTCCTTGGGACCGGCGTGCAGAAGGCATACCTTTTCATTGCCTGCTCCTCCCTGAGTGCCAGAACCGCTCCGGAGGCGCTCTTTCCTGCAGAACCGTATTCTGCATTGGCTTTATCCTCAAACAGACGCTTTGCCGCATGCCGGCGGAGTTTCTATGCTGTTATGTCGGATTCCCGCCGCTTCGCACTGTGCGCCTGTGCGTTCAGCCTGCTCGTTATGGTCTACGTGCTCTTCATTCCGCGCATCGGTGCCTACAACAATGGTGACTTCGGACGAATGATGAGTGCCATGGGACTTGTCTACACTCCCGAGGATTATTTTGATCCCTCTGTACAGTGTGTGAAGGTTGTGGAACGCTATGATTACCTCGAAGAGTATGACTGGACCAGCATCCGTCCGGATAAGGTGGAACTGACACAGAGCTGGATTTCCGCCGGAATGCGAATCCTCTATGAGATGACGGGACTCCCCTTTTCTACCGCAATCCTGGCTGCCATCCATCTGCTGGTTCTCACAATCTGCCTCTACCAGATTCTGCGCGCTGCGCACCGACATCTGGGCTGGCGTCCTGCCCTTCTGACCATGGCATTGTACCTTGTCATGTTCTGCGGCAGCTATAACCTTGGCTGGCTCAACTCGCTCTTCGGAGAAGGCATCGCCTTCATCGGACTTATGATGGTACTCTCTGCCAGCGTTCAGACCATTGAACAGGCGGCGGACGGAAATCGCCGCGTAGCTCTCCTCTGGCTGGCCCTTGCAAGTGTTTATCTCTCCTGTGCGAAAGCACAGTATGTTCTGATGGCTCCGGTCCTTCTGCTGTGGTGGCTGATCCTCGCGCTCGCCACCGCCCGCAGCTGGAAAAAGCGCGTTCTGCAGCTCCTTCCCGCCATCCTCCTGACCGCTTTTCTCGGAACCAGTGCCATCGGTGTTTACCGCAACAATGATGGTGTCTCCTCGCAGGATACTCTCTATTCCGCCCTGCTGAATGGTATCCTTCTGTATGCGGATGACCCGGTGGAGGCTCTGGAGGAGCTTCACCTTGACACAGGACTTGTCGCAGATATCGGCAAGCATCCTTATCTCGACAAGAGCGAGTATTACTGCGCTCCCCGCACTGAAATGTCAGAGGAGCTCATCTACAGTAAGGTCAGCACGGTGGATTATCTGATCTGGTACCTGCACCACCCGAAGGCCTTCTGGCATTTGCTCGATGATACGGCAGCTTTCTCGGCCTCCGATATGCCCGACTACAACCTCTACGTCGGTGAACGAAAT
Source organism: uncultured Sarcina sp. (assembly GCA_964386925.1). Lineage (GTDB taxonomy): Bacteria > Bacillota > Clostridia > Lachnospirales > Lachnospiraceae > CAG-791. The sequence goes on from CAYLUU010000013.1 coordinate 22,159, forward strand.
GATGTTGCGCACCGCACAGTGAACAAGTTCAATTTCTGGGCACAGGTACGCACATGGTTCGTTCCGCACACCTTCCTGCAGTATCTGCTGCTGTTCGGTGCAGTATACATTGCCTGCCTGAAAGTCCTCCTTTGCCGCAGTCCCAAGACCGGCGAGGCTAATATTGCAGACCAGGCATCCACACAAGATCCATCCGTTCACACGAACGGGGTAGACAAGACATCCAACCTGCAGCGTTCGCATAAGCTGTATGCGCTGCTCCTCATGGTGCTCATTGCTCTGGGCGCCATCCAGTATCCGCTGCCCATGGTTGGCAACGGATTCTCGGATCCGATTAAGCAGTTGTATCTGTTCCGTGAAGTGTACGACCTGGTACTCCTTGTCATCCTTGTATGGGTGGTATTTTGCCTGATTCCGGGCATTGCCGCGCGTTTGAACCTGCAGGCCGGCAAGGCTCCACGCCGTGCGAAGGACAAGGATTGATAGATAATAACGACCGCGCCAGACATATTTGCATAAGCAATGCAAGTATTACTCGCGTTAACGAACCCATTTTGTGAATGGGCTCTGAATCATTACGATAGATGGATTTAGCATCCATATCACGAAAGGACATCCACAAATTATGCAGGCACGTAAAACCTGGTTTGCAGGACTGTGTATTTTTCTATATCTGTGCGGCAGCGCGTATACACTGCTGAGCGGCATTTCCACGCTCGGTACCGGCAGTGAATATCCCTACCTCTATCCGGCGCTGGTCATACTGACCATCAGCGGCACGCTGTTCGCTGTGATCCTCATCGCCAGCATCAGTGCAAGGCTCCAGCTCCCGAGCTGGGCGGCCCGCCATCCTCTTTTGATGACAGGACTGGAATGGGGAATTGCTGCCCTGATTCTGATTGCCACCTTCGTCATCCGCATTGTCTACATCCAGCACTTCCCGATGGAACCCAGCTCGGATTACAAGACCTATTATGAGATTGCACAGCTCATCAGCCGGGGGACTCTTCTCGAGGACGGCGAGGGATACTGCGAGTACATCTCCATGTTCCCGCATGTCTACGGCTACAGCTATGTGCTCTCGATCTTCCTGACGATCTTCGGCGACTCGGTATGGGTTGGTCAGATGCTCAATGTGGTCTGCGCGGTTCTTACCTGCTTTCTCATCTGGCGCTGTGCAGTTATGCTGGCCGGCCGGGCATCCGGTCTCGCAGCTCTGGCGATCACCGCCTTCTGGCCCTCTCAGATTCTGTACAACAACATCCTCGCAGCAGAGTATGTGTTCTCCCTGATGCTCTTCTTCTGCTTCTGGGTCTTCCTGCATCTCGTGAAGGTAGATGTCAGCAGTGGAAAGGCGCAGGTCGGACTCCTGATCGGTCATCCCGTCCTGGGCATCCTGATCGGCCTGACCTCTGCCGTCCGCCCGATGGCCATGCTCCTTCTGATCTCCATCGTGCTCTACCTGTTCCCCTGCAGGACAAAATTGCCCATCCTCCCCGAGAATGACCTCCCGGTATCTTCCCGAGCCATGAGCCGCGGATGGATTCGCGCGGCACTCATTCTCGCAGGCTTTCTCGTCACCAACACCATCACGAGCAAGTGCGTCTCCTACGCCGTGGACCGCGAAATCACGGGTGGCAGCACCTCCTTTGGATATAACCTTCTCGTTGGACTAAACCAGGATTCCTACGGCGGCTGGAACCAGGAGGATGCCAATTACCTGTACGATGCACTGGATGAAAGCGGCAGCGCCCAGCAGGCTCAGGCCGCCAGCCGCGATCTAGCCATGGAGCGTTTGAAAGTTCCGATCGAAAGCCTTCTGAATCTGTTCTTTCACAAATATTCCGTGCTCTGGGCCAATGACGATTACGGCTCCACCTGGAATATCCTGTTCATGGATCAGCAAGGCACCTTAACAGAGGCCCGCAGTAACTTCCTCTATCAGATGCGGGATTTCAACAATTACTATTACATGATTGTGGTTGCCTTCTCTGCTCTTGCTGCGGTGCTGCTGATCCGCCGCTCCGGCAGCTGGATCTACGTCCCCATGACGGTTTTCCTCGGGACAGTTGCGATGCACCTTCTGGTGGAGAACCAGAACCGCTATCACTTTCATGCCCTGTATCTGTTCGTCCTGTTGGCGGCCTATGCGCTTCACCTCCTGTACCAGATCTGTGATGATTTCATCGTCCACGGACAGGCCGACCGCACCGCACGGTGCGAAGCTGCTGCTGCAGAAGAGCGCGCATACCGCCGTATTCAGGACGCAGAAGCCTATGCACAGCGGCAGCAGGAGCAGGAAATGAATGTCCGCTTTGACATCGGCTCTGCTCTGCGCGAGGGGCATGTCCGCGTATCCGTTTCGCAGGCTGTCAGCGACACACCGCAGCCGGAGATACCACATTCCGAGACGACACCTCCTGCCAAGAAGGAGGCCGCATCGCCCACTCCGTCAGAAGCTGTACAGGAGACCGAAGAAATCCCTGATACCCCTACTGCGGCCGAGCCGGAAACCGTACAGGAATTTGCAGAGATTCCTGAAACTGCTGCTCCTGCCGAAACCGTGCAGGAATCTGCAGAGATTCCTGAAACTGCTGCTCCTGCCGAAACCGTGCAGGAAGATTCGACCGCAGCAGTCCCTGAAGCCTC
>CAYLUU010000013.1:24907-33731 GCA_964386925.1 uncultured Sarcina sp.
CTGCTCCTGCCGAAACCGTGCAGGAAGATTCGACCGCAGCAGTCCCTGAAGCCTCCCTGCCTGCTGCCGAGGCAGCTCCCAGGTCATCACGTCGCTATGATGATTTCGACCTTGTCGGAGATCTCGATGACTTTGACATCTAGGGGACCGCTGGTTTAACCATCGCTTTTCTAAAATTAAGCGTACCTATTCAGTTCAGAGCCCATTCGCAAAATCGCTGCTGCGCAGCTTTTCTTTGCTCATTAGGCTGGCCGGAGGAATGTCCTATGTCCCGTTTGGAACGCCTGCAAAAGTTAATCATTGCCCTCATTCTGCTGCTCGCATTGGTCATGACCGGCGGGATTTACCTCCTGCTGCGCGGAACCGGAGGGCGCAGCGCTTCCGCTGCCTCCGATTCTTCCGGGACCGTATCCGCAGATTCTGCTGCTGAAGAGAGCTCTGGTGGAAACGACAATGACACGCAACTCACCGAAACGATCTCCTACTATCCTGACAATCTGCAGCTGGGACAGAATCTCTCTGATCTGTCCTTTACCCTTCCGGATGGCGGTGATACCACACTGTCTGATCACCTTGGTGACGGCCTTTCTCTTGTCATGTTCTGGGGCAGTTGGTGCAGCTACTGCGAAGAGCAGACTGAGCTCCTGCTCTCCCTGCAGGATACCCTCTCCTCTCGCGGCATCACCGTCGTTCTCATTGACAAGATGGATCCCGAGAAGGAATCTCTTTCTGCCGCACAATCTGTGATACAGGAAAAATCCATTCCCTTTGACTGGGTCATCGATCAGGATCTCTCCGTCTATAATGAACTGGGACTGCACATCATCCCCACTACGCTCCTCCTCGATTCCGACGGCCACGTTCTGTATTGCCACGCAGGAACCATTACGAGCGCAGGCGAACTGAATGCGATGTTGGATTACGCGGAGCAAGGCGCGGATGCCCAGACACTCTCCTTCGTACAGGAACATCTGACAACTTCTGACGGCGGCGTACAGCTCCATGTACAGGCAGATTCCTCCGATTCTCCAAGCGGCCAGGATGTGTTGTCTGAAAGCCAAGGGCTTATCATGGAGTATGCTGCACTCACGCACAATGAGGATCTCTTCACCTGTGCCTATCGCTACACTGAAGATCAATTGGAATCTGACAACGGACTCCTTCGCTGGTACGGAACCAAGACCGGCAGCACGGCACAGGTCAATGCCCTTCTGGATGACCTTCGCGTTCTGCAGGCGATGTATTCTCAGAATCAGCTCACCGGAGAATGTGAGGATGAATTGACGAAGCATGCCGCCGCCATTGCCCTGTACAACATTGACAGCGACGGCAACCTTGTGGATTTCTATACCTTTGCCGATGGCTCCAAGGCGCATCAGCTCACGATGTGCTATGCCGACTGGGGGGCTCTCGATGTACTGGAGGAGCTGGAGCCTTATACCAAGTCATCGATCAAGGCTGCCAGAGAGATCGTAGACGGCGCTTACCTTGGCGATGCGTTTCCCTTCTACGCCAACAACTATGATTACGAGACAGATCTCTATGACACCGGCTCTCTCAATATGGCAGAGGCTATGCTGACACTCCTGCACCAGGCCGAGGCAGATTCCCTCCCGGATGCCTCCCTGCAGTGGCTGCGCACTCAGATGGCAGGTGACGGCATCTGGGCCCGCTATGACATTCAGGGCAACGTCGTTCCCGGCTATGAATATCAATCCTCCGCCATTTATGCCATTGCCGGCATGATCGCGCTGGAATGTGACGATGACGCGCTGCTGACACAGGCAGTCAGCCGGATGGAGGAATATCGCTGTTTTGATACCTCCAGTGAGCTCAACGGAGCTTTCGCTTCCTCTATGGAGGACGTTTCCTCCTTCGATCAGTGCATGGCCCTCGTGCTGTACGGGAGGCTGCAGCGACATCTGACAGAGCAATAATCCTCTACTGTCGAACAGCTTTCTTTTCATTATGAGCTGCATGTATAGTATCCATAAATGTATCTATTTATCAGCCGCAAGCCGCATCTCGATTTTCCTGTATACACCCTCGATGTGGCCGGGCATAGGAGATTCACCATGTTATTTAACTCTCTTTCGTTTCTGATCTTCTTCCCCATCGCCGCTCTCCTGTACTATCTGGTTCCGGCGCGCTGGCGATATATCTGGCTGGTGATCATCAGCTATTTTTTCTATGCGTGCTTCTCTCCCTTCTACACGCTGCTGCTCCTTACCGACACGGTGGTGACGTATCTTGCGGCCCTCGGCATTTCCCACGCCAGGAACCGATCCGCAGATCGCCAGGAGCATCCTGATGCGTATTCCGATGAGGCGAATCACGCTCCTTCAGTGCAAAATAACAGCCGTCCTTCCAGCCGCAGGCACAGCCTCCTCTGGCTGATTTCCGCGATGCTGATCTGCCTTGGCCTCTTGTTCTTTTTCAAATACTATGACTTTCTCGTTGGCGACATGGTGCGCGGCATTTCTGCCATTTTCCCGGAATTGATTAAGACAAGCCCTGCTCTTGCCATTGCACTCCCTGCCGGCATCTCTTTCTATACCTTCCAGTCTCTGGGTTATGTGTTCGATGTGTACAACAGCAAATATCCTGCCGAGCGGAATCTCCTGTACTACGCTGCATTTGTATCCTTCTTCCCGCTGCTCTGCGCAGGCCCCATTGAGCGCGCACCGCACCTTGTGCCGCAGCTTCGAAAGGAGCACGCCTTCTCTCTTCACAAGATCAAGCGAGGACTTCTCCTAATGCTGTGGGGATATTTTCAGAAGCTGATCATTGCCGACCGGGCTGCTATCCTCGTCAATGAGGTCTTCGGCAATTACGAAAGCTACGCCGGTTTCCAGCTCGTCACGGCGGCCGTACTGTTCGGCATGCAGATCTACGGCGACTTTGCCGGCTACTCGAATCTCGCCATCGGTGCTGCCGAGGTCATGGGCTTTGATGTGTGCACGAACTTTAATACGCCGTACCTTTCTCGTTCGGTAGGAGAATTCTGGCGCAGGTGGCATATTTCTCTGTCCAGCTGGTTCCGTGACTATCTGTATTTTCCCTTAGGCGGCAGCCGCTGCAGCCGTCAGCGCAAATACCTGAACATTATGATCGTCTTCCTCGTCAGCGGGCTCTGGCATGGGGCCGGTTGGAATTTCATCATCTGGGGCGGTCTGAACGGCCTGTTCCAGGTACTCGAGCAGCAGTTTGCCGCGCCCCGGCGCTGGCTCTGCGACAAGCTTCATATCCAGACTGAGTCGCTGGGACACAAAATCGTGCAGGTCTTTCTCACCTTCTGCCTGGTAGACTTTGCTTGGATTTTCTTCAATGCATCAGACATCCGGACAGCCTTTGGCTTCATCGGCCGCATGTTCACAACATTCGGCCTTGATAACCTGTTCGGCAGTGCGCTCTTCCAGCTGGGGCTCTCCTCTCTGGAGATAAATATCCTGATCGCTGCTCTCCTGCTCCAGCTCGTCGTCAGCATCTGCACCTACAAAGGAATCTGTGTGCGCGACGTCCTGACAAAGCAGGGCTTCCTTCTGCAGGATGCGGTGATTCTGACTGCAATCTTCGCCTTGCTGATCGTCGGCATTTACGGACCGTCCTATGACGCGTCAAGTTTTATATACATGCAGTTTTAATGACACCAGGGTCACAAGGTCCAAAGCTCCGATGAGAGCTTGCTCTCGTGAGGAACTTAGACCTTGGGACCCGCCAAATGGTGTGCTAAGGAAACGCTTTAATCAGCGTTTCCCTAAGCAAACACCTTGAGAGGAATACACGACATGAAACGCTTTCTGACGATTGTTCTGCGAATCGGACTCTTTCTGGTCCTGTTCTGCGGCATCTTCTATCTGGTCGACCAGACGCTCCAGTTCAAATACGAGGACGGTGTCACACCGATGGAGGACTTCTACTCCTATCCGGATGACAGTATCGATGTGCTCCTCCTCGGGAGTTCACACATGGGTGTCAACGTCGACACCACCATTCTCTACAATGACTACGGGATCGCGAGCTACAAGCTCTGGGGCTCTACCCAGCCAATCTGGAACTCCTACTACAACCTGGTCGAAGCACTGAAAACGCAGCATCCAAAGGTGGTCGTTCTGGAGGCCCTGACGCTTTCCCACACTACGGAATACTATGAGTATGCCAATGCGGTTAAGAACACCATGGGCCTTCGCTGGTCCCGGAACAAGGTGGACGCAATTCTTGCCTCCTATGAGCCGGAGCAGCTGGCAAGCGCCTTCTTCCCTCTCTCGCAGTACCACAGTCGCTATAACGAGCTCGAGGAAGAAGATTTCTCCCATTATTTCTGGAACAACACGGTCAGCGGACACAATACCCAGGACTGGGACGCCGTTGCCGTTATGGATGAGCCTTCCGACACCGACGAAAGGCTCCCTCTCGGCGACAAACAGCTTAAGTATCTGAAGAAGATCATTTACCTGTGCGAGAAAAATGACATTCCGCTCCTCGTCATGACCGCTCCGTACACTGCTCCCGATGAGGAACGTGCCAGACTGAACACCGTGAATGATTACCTCACGGAAGAAGGAATCGATCAGCTGGACTGCCTGACGAATTATGAAGAATACGGTTTTGACTTTTCTTCTGATTTCGGCGATACCGCAGGTCATCTGAACAGCACCGGCTGTGCGAAGCTGACAGCGATCCTCGGCGAATACTTAAAGGAGCATTACGACCTGCCGGAGCGCAGCGATGAGCCGCTCTTTTCCACCAATCAGCCAAGTGATGCCGCCTATGTACTGGACAGCACCTTCACCGGCAACGGCGAGACGGACTTCATCGATACGAACCAAAAGCTCTATTCCAGTGACAGAGACTGGACAATCTACGCCCGTTTCGGAACGCACAGCGCCAGTGAGGACAGGACTTTGTTCTCCTGCTTCAGCGAGGCAGAGCCTTACCATGGTCTGGTGGTTCGCCTTTCGGACAACAATCAGCTCGATGTTGTGGTCGGCGACAACTACCCGATCAAGGTCGATCTCCCCGCTCTTCCGCAGAAGGACGAGGCTACTCTTGCCATTGTGAAAAATGGCAACAAGTACACCATTTACCTGGAAGGGCAGAAAATCACCTCCGTGGAGAGCTCCTGCGATACCTACAGCGGTACACTTCTCATCGGGGCAGAGCGGATGTCCAACAATACTCTTGGACGTCTGAGCGCCGTCACCGTTGACAAATTCGAACTGTACTACACGGCTAAATCCGATTCCGAGGCCAAGGCCTGGACCAAGGAAAACCGCTACGTGCCGCCTCGCGAAGAGCAGCTGTCCTCCCTGCAGGAGGAATACAACGGCATCACATCCTACACACTGGAAAAGCGTTTCACCGGCGACGGCGAGACCTGTGTGGATACCGGCGTGCAGCTCTATGCTGATCCGGATGCCTCCTGGACTCTCACGGCTGACATTGTCATCGACGATAATGACGGCACCTATCTCTCCTGCTTCAACGAAGAGACGGATGCCTACAGCGGACTCCTCGTCCGCAAGTCACAGAATACTCTGTCCGTCCAGATCGGAGGCGGCGGCTATCTCAGCACGCTCGTCTACCCCGGCGATCAGAACACGCTCACCATCCAGAAGACCGGCAGCACCTACATCGTCAAGCTGAACGATGAGACGATCGGCACACTGGAGTACACCTGCGATCCCTATTACGGAACGCTCCTGATTGACGCAGAACGCGGCTACGACCTCGAGCCCTTCCGCTACTCCACCTTCACGGTAAATGCACTCACCGTGGAACCGTGATCTTGCGGAATACTTCATGATGTTGGGGTCAAACTCCTTAAGAGCGCAAACTCTAAGCGGAGTTTTATTGGGTCCCTAGTACAGCGTTTGCAAAATAACTAGCCAGATAACGCAGAATGATTTTCGGAGAGTGCGCATCAAAAAACGTAGGCGTAGCGGGCTACGCTGAGGATTTTTGTTGCGGGCTATCCGGAAATCAGGCAAGTTAATATGGCTAGTTATTTAAAAATCGCTGTACTAGTATCATTACTGTTGCATCGAAAGGTTTTTCACATGCTTCACCGAAATACAGGCAACGATATCAAGCGTTCCCGAAAAGCGGCGCCTTTACGGGAGGCACATGAATTTCACCGTCAATGCCTTCTATTGCAGGAGCGCATTCTCGCCCAAAGGCTTTCTCCGGTTCCGGGCGGCCGCTATGTTGTTTTCCTCTCTTTTACCGATGGAACCAAACGCGCCGATGTGGTACATGGCACAGGAAGTGATCTCAAGGCAGCATTTGAGGATGCAATCCGGCAGGCTCTGCACGTTCACAGACTGCTCCTGCATCCCGCACTCTGGATTAAGGCCGACGTCGTGACCGAATGTGTTCCTGCAACCGCTGCGCAGCTGGGGTATATGATCCGGGAATCTGGCTACCATGAATTCTTCCGTTACAGCATTTCACTCGATGCGAATCTGGAACAGGCGTTTCTGGAGGAGGAACTGAACGGGGCGAAGATTCTGGATTATAAGAACGGTTGTTTATCGTTGGAGGATTTGAACCGATACCTTACAAAGGCAAAGCGGCAGACAGTGCAGCAGCTGCCGGAGCAGTATGTACTGTTCTCGACACAGGGGTGGCTCCTCGAGAGAAGCGATTCTCCGTTCCCTGCCGAATCCGGAAGTCCGGATTCCCGTCAGAGCACCGGACAAACTTCCGGCACAGATTCCGGCCGTTATCATATTCTGCCGCTCTATCCTGAGGATCCGGAACGTGGACGCCGTCGGTACAACGCTCTCCCGCCCTCCGTAATCCGGCCCATTCTGGAGCTTGCCACCGACTGGCTATCCCGCCAGGTACAGCCGGACGGCTCTTTTCACTATGGCTATTATCCGCGATTCGACAACGACATTGCCGGCTACAACTGCATGCGGCATGCCAGCACGATCTGGAGCCTCCTGTGTCAGTACCGCCTGTCCGGACGCAAAGACATTCTCGAACTTGCTCACCGCACCATTCAGTATCTTCTGCAGAATGCCGTGGTCTGGCAGAACGAAGAAACTGCCTACCTATCTGAGCCAACTGCGGGTGAAATTAAACTGGGCGGAAATGGGGTTTTAATTCTCGCAATGACGGAGTATATGGAAGCGATTGAATGCAAGGATGCTCCTGCACATGCATCTGTCGATGAATATGTCCGCATCTGTCGTGCCCTGGGCGAGGGAATTCTCGCACTTCAGGATGCAGGGACCGGAGAATTCTATCATGTTCTGCATGCGGCGGACTTCTCCCGTAAGGAACGGTGCCGCACAGTCTACTATGATGGCGAGGCAACCTATGCACTGTGCAGGCTCTACCGACTGACCGGGGAGAAACGATGGCTGCAGGCCGCTATGCTCTCTGCCGATCATTTCATTGCTGCCGACTATACACAGCATCAGGATCATTGGGTTGCCTATGCAATGAAGGAGCTCACCTGGGTCGTTCGACGGGATGATTATGATGCCTTTGCCCTGCAGAATGCCCAGCGGAATCTCGATTTTCTGTACCACCGGGAGACGACCTATCACACCTTTCTGGAACTGCTCATGGTCACCTTTGAGGCCTACGAGCATATTCAGGCAGTGAACCCTGCTCTCCCTTATCTGCAGGAATTCGATCTTCCTTACTTCCTGTCCACCATCCGCGTAAGGGCAGACCGCATGTTGAATGGATTCTTCTTCCCGGAGTATGCCATGTACATGCGTGCGCCGCAGAAGATTCTCGGCTCGTTCATGGTGCGGCACGACGGCTTTCGCGTTCGGATTGATGACGTACAGCACAACATCGGCGGTTTCTACCTCTACTGCCGGCACTACGAACAGCTGGTGAAACTCGGAATGCAGCCGTGATAAAACGTTCTCTTCGTTATCAGACAGTTCAGAGCCTAATTTGCGCAAAACGAGCGGGTAATGTTGGGTTTACATTACTCGCTCGTTTTGTTGAAGGATCTTCTATAATCACGATCACTTTGCAGTTGATGCATTGCTCTGCTGCCGTTTGATCCGGTCGTCCATCTTGATCTCCGGCATCAACTCCGTGTCGATAACGTTCAACATCTTCTCCAATGTGGTCAGCTCCTCCTTTGTGAAGCGGCTTTCGCAGCGCTCGACAATTGTCTGAAGGTAGCTGATGTTGATGCGGTTATAATCCATGAATTTCTGTGTCGGATGCAGGTGAAAGGTTCGTTTATCCTCCTCGGAGCGAACCTTTGTCAGGTAGCCCTTACGGATCATACTATTGATACGGACTGCAGCATTCGGACTGGAGATTCCCATCATTTCCGAGAACTCTGTGACCGTCGGCTCATGCATGGCATAGATAACCTCCATACTAAAGGCCTCCACCGCCGTTAATGTCGCCTCTCTTGCATCGAACCGCGGCATGATCTGCATATAGAAATGCAGCCGCAGGCCGCTGTACACCTTATTCAAAGCATCCGCCAGCATTGTATCCCCCCTGTCTAACCAACATACCGCGTTACGATTCAGCCATAACAAAGCCCCGGAGGAAATGATCCACCGGGGTGAATAAGGTAAGTATACCGCATCTGGTTAGCACATGTCGAATAAAAGGTGAATTGACTGCTTGCAGGCATATTCACCTTTTTATTCGACATGTGGCCAAAGCTCGAAGAGCTTCTGGCCAGCCGCATCACGGATTTGCGTCAGCAAATTCGGGATCCGCTGCTAACCAGATGTCCCACTCGTGAATTGACTGCTTACAGACATATTCACCTTATTATTCGACATGTGGCCAAAGCTCGAAGAGCTTCTGGCCAGCCGCATCACGGATT
>CAYLUU010000014.1:0-33656 GCA_964386925.1 uncultured Sarcina sp.
GCGATCCACCGGAGGTTTCTAAGGAAATGCTGATTTAATCAGCGTTTCCTTAGATGTCTGCTTATCTGCTCACGGCATCATGGCAGGCAATGCGATCGCCGTCTCCTCCGGCAGACCGAACATCAGATTCATGTTCTGCACAGCCTGTGTTGCCGAGCCCTTGCCCATGTTGTCGATGGCTCCCATCATGATGATACGCCCTGTGCGCTCATCGATCTGGAATCCGATGTCCAGGAAATTGCTTCCCTCTACGAAACGGGTTTCCGGATATTTGCCCTTCGGAAGAACCCGGATAAATTTCTCCTGCCCGTAGCGTTTCTCATACACTTCGCGAATCTCTGCCTCCGTCGGAAGTGAACCGTCCGCCTTCCGTACCAGCGTTGCATACTCCGTTGCCAGAATGCCGCGGTTCATCGGCACCAGATGCGGTGTAAAGTTGATCGTCACCGGATGTCCGCAGGCATAGCCCAGCTGCTCCTCGATCTCCGGCGTGTGACGATGTGTAGCAACGCCGTAAGGCTTTGCACTCTCATTCACTTCGCAGTACAAATTGGCCACCTTCGCACCGCGGCCTGCACCGGAAACACCCGAAAGTGCATCCACAATCAGCGTATCCGTGTCAATCAGTCCAGCCTCCACCAGAGGATATGCCGTCAGAATAGAGCACGTCGTATAGCAGCCCGGATTCGCCAGAATTCTCGCCTTCGGAATGTCCTTCCGATTGATCTCCACAAGGCCATACACTGCCTCCTGCAGGAACCGGGGGGATGCATGCGTTATTTTGTACCACTTTTCATAAGTAGCGACGTCCTTCAGGCGAAAGTCCGCCGACATATCGATGATCCGCGTTTTCTCCAGAAGCTCCTCGCTCATGAGTCCTGCACAGGCTCCCTGCGGCGTCGCGGTGAAAATAACATCAGTCTCCTCCGCCAGCTCCAGAATGGCAGTCTTCATCTTCTCCGTATCATCGTCAATGAGCGGCAGATCCACGAAATGGAACAGATTCCCGTAGATCGATGCAACCTGCTGATCCGCATAGCTGCGGGACCCAATCCATGCAATCTCCACATTGGGATGTGTGGCCAGTATACGGAGGATCTCCGCTCCGGCGTATCCCGTTGCACCAATGATACCTGCTCTGATTTTATTCATAAAATATAAGGCCTCCTGCCATAATTACGCATATATCTCTACACTATACACCCGCAGGACAATCTGCGGGAAGGAATTTGTATCCATCAAGCATACGGGCTTCGAATCGTTGCCCTGTCAGAACTTCATAAATGTACACTCCCGCCATGCAATATGCAAGTTTGTTTTTATAAATATGCATTTTTTGTCTTCGTGTTATGCATATAGTTGCATATTCTTTCGTTATGTTTGCATATATGTGTATATTGTTGCAGTTGCAAATATAGATTTGAAGTATTATTATGTTCGAGTCGATTGGCTGCTATGCAGTCGTCCTGCCAACAGCAGACGAACAGCATGTGCGAAAGCCTTTTGATCCCAATATCATTTTTATATACCATCACAAGTGAGGACGAACAAAATGGAGAAAGAGAAAGTTGTACTGGCTTATTCCGGCGGATTGGATACTACCTGCATCATTCCCTGGCTGAAGGAGAATTACAATTACGATGTTGTCTGCGTATGCATCAACGTTGGTCAGGAGCAGGAGCTGGAGGGCCTTGAGGAGCGTGCAAAGTACTGCGGTGCTGATAAGCTCTATATTCTGGATGTAATCGATGAGTTCTGCGATGAGTATGTTGCTCCCTGCATTAAGGCTCACGCTGTCTACGAGAACAAGTACCTGATCGGAACCTCCATGGCTCGTCCTCTGATCGCCAAAAAGCTGGTTGAGGTAGCCCGCAAGGAAGGCGCTGTTGCCATCTGCCACGGTGCAACCGGAAAGGGCAATGACCAGATTCGTTTCGAGCTGGGCATCAAGGCACTGGCTCCTGACATCAAGATCATCGCTGCATGGCGTGATCCCAACTGGAAGCTGGATTCCCGTGAGTCCGAGATCGAGTATGCGCACAAGCACGGCATTGATCTTCCCTTCGCGGTAGATGAGAGCTACAGCCGCGACCGTAACCTCTGGCATATCAGCCATGAGGGTCTGGAACTCGAGGATCCTTCCAACGAGCCCAACTACGATCACCTTCTGGTTCTGTCCCAGACTCCGCAGAAGGCTCCCGACAAGACGACCTATCTTACCATCGATTTCGAGAAGGGTCTTCCGGTTGCTGTGAACGGCGAGAAGATGAAGCTCTCCGACATCGTCCGCAAGCTCAACAAGATTGGCGGCGAGAATGGCATCGGTATCATTGATATCGTAGAGAACCGCGTTGTCGGCATGAAGAGCCGCGGCGTTTATGAGACTCCTGGCGGAACCATCCTCTATGAGGCACATCAGCAGCTCGAGGAGCTGATCCTCGATCGTGAGACCTATGCTGTTAAGGAAGAGATCGGCAGCAAGTTCGCCAGCCTCGTATACGAGGGCAAGTGGTTCTCTCCTCTTCGCGAAGCAGAGCAGGCCTTCATCGAGAGCACGCAGCGTTATGTAACCGGAACCGTAAAGCTCGGTCTCTACAAGGGCAACATCATCCGTGCCGGCGAGACCTCTCCGTACACCATGTACAACGAGAGCATCGCTTCCTTCAAGACCGGTGATATGTACGATCACACCGATGCTAACGGCTTCATCAACCTCTTCGGCCTTTCCACTAAGGTTCGTGCTATGAAGATGCAGGAAGTTGCCAAAAAAGAAGGCGTGAAGAACTGGCAGGATCTGCTGTAAACTGCAGCCGACCAGCGATCGCAGCAATCAAAGTCAGTATCAATTTAGCACCCTCATCTCGAATTTGCGTTGGAATCGTCAGGTGCTAAAACTGCCCTGCCTGCTTGCGCAGGCGCCACTACAAATAAAAAGCTCCCCGGCAGGATTAAACCTGCCGGGGAGTTTTCGTTATGTATCTGTTCAGCACCTGACGATTTCAACGTGAATCGACCGCTCGCGGGCGATTAGCGCAGCGTTCTACAGGAAAACCACCTCTGAGGAGAACAGCACCAAGCCCAGAACGAGCAGCAGCTGCACCAGCAAAATGGCCGGCATACCGATGCGGAATTTGGCCTTCCGCGTCTTATGATGGAACACGAACATCCCAAGATTGCTGCCGATACTGCCGCCGATGATGGCCTGCAGGAACAGTACGGACTCCGGTGTCCGCCACTCTCCTCTCCGTGCCTTTTTCTTGTCGCGTCCCATCGAAAAGAAGGCGATCAGGTTCACGATCACCAGATAGCCAATGAGCAATGCTCCAGCAGAAATGTGAAATGCCGTTGTCTGTGTCAGAAAATACGTAATCGGATTCATCGCATATACTTCTCACTGTCGGATTCTTCGTATCTTTCATCGCAATACTGGCAGCGGTAGGTTCCTGTTTTCTCATCTGCCAGATAGAAAATATGCGGCAGTCCTCTCTCTACCGAGGAAATGCAGCGAGGATTGGAGCAGCGGACAATGTTGCGCAGCTCCTTCGGCAGCTTCAGGTGACGCTTTTCCTTAATCTTTCCGTTCTGAATGACGTTCACGGTAATGTTGCGATCGATGAAGGCCAGCGCGTCCAGGTTCAGAGAATCCACATCACATTCCACCTTCAGAATATCCTTTTTGCCCATCTCTCCGCTGCGGGCATTTTTGATAATAGCAACCGGGCAGTCCAGCTTGTCCAGCCCCAGATAGTGATAAATTCGCATGGCTCTTCCGGCGCGGATATGATCCAGAACAAAGCCCTCTTCGATTTTGCCTATGGTCAGCATATGTGCTACTTTTTCCATCTCGAAACTCCTTTATAAGGCGCTCTACGCTATCAATTCCCCAAAGCCTGCACATTCTTTGCACAATAAATACTTCCTGAGTTCCTGATAACGCAGAACTTTTCACGAAGGTGCATACACAAGATTAATGTACACCTATACCTCAATGCCCAGCAGTGTCAGAATGGCTGCCATACGGACATATACGCCGTATTGCACCTGCTGGAAATATGCAGCTCTCGGGTCATCGTCCACATCCACGGCAATCTCATTCACACGCGGAAGCGGATGCAGCACATAGCAGTCCTGCTTTGCCATAGAGAGCTTTTCGCGGTCCAGAATATAGAAGTTCTTCAGACGCACATAATCCTCTTCGTTGAAGAATCGCTCTCTCTGAATTCTCGTCATATACAGAATATCCAGACGTTCAATGGCATCCTCGATCTTGATGCACTCCTCGTAGTCAATGCCCTTTGCGTCCAGCATTTCCGTGATGTAATCCGGAACCTTCAGCTCCTTTGGAGAGATGAAGATAAAGTGCACATTGGGATACCGCACCAGCGCATTGATCAGAGAGTGTACCGTGCGGCCGAATTTCAGATCACCGCAAAGACCGATGGTAAAATTGTCCAGACGCCCTTTCAGGTTGCGAATGGTCAGAAGGTCCGTCAAGGTCTGTGTCGGATGCTGGTGTCCACCATCTCCTGCATTGATGACGGGGATCGATGCGTACTGCGCAGCAACGGCAGCCGCGCCTTCCTTCGGGTGACGAATCACCATAACATCTGCAAAGCAGGAAATGACACGCGCCGTGTCCGCCACAGTCTCCCCCTTGGAAGCCGACGAGGAGTCTGCGCTCGCAAAACCCATGGTGCTGCCGCCCAGATTCAGCATTGCCGTCTCATGGGATAGGCGTGTTCTCGTCGAAGGCTCGTAGAAGCAGGTTGCCATCTTCCGTCCCTCGCAGGCGTGTGCGTATTTGTCCGGGTGGAGCCGGATATCATCTGCCAGATCGAACATCCGATCCAGTTCCTCCACAGAGAAATCCAGCGGTGTCAGTAAATCTCTTTTGTGTTCTTGTGCCATGTTTGCCTCCACATCCTTTTGGTCATGCCTGATATCGTTCTTCCCCGATTCCATTCGAATCTCAATATCGGTTCATGATCAAGTGCCGCGGACTCAGTCCGCTCAACAGCCTTCCAATCGGAAGGATAGCAACAATTGTCTGCCGCCTACTCCTTGACAAAGTCAAATCCTCTGGCCGCCAGAAAGCGTTCCATCGTAAGATCCCAGACGCGGTCGGGGCTCTTATCCAACAGGAAGGTCTTCGTGGCAACGCCGGTGGTGAGATGCAGTCCACCGGCATCCAATCGGATGTTCAGAGCAAGAGCAGTAACAGCCTCAAGAGACCCCGGCTGCAAATCCGGTGCCTTCTCAAGGGTTCGGGCTATGAATTCGGGCTTTAGCTGCAATGTCACCTTTAGAAGCGAGGGAGCCTGTTTGCCTTTGATCATTTCCCGGCAAATCGGGCGCACCTTACTCCAAGGCTGCAACGTGAAAAAGCGATGCTCCGGATCACTCTCGTCATCCGATGCATCGCTGCCGCCAAAGTCTTTATTCAAATGTCCGTCGATGGAATAGGTAACAGCCATTCGGATCACAGCTTCTTCAAGCAGGAAAGAATCGAAGCAGTCTGATGAAAAAAGCTTCGACATGAAAGGTCCGATGTTGTGAATGGTGAATGCTACCATACTGGTTCCTTTCGTAATCCGTGGTGCGTACCCGGGAAACCTTCTTTGCTGCGTTTCCCTTAAACCATGGGATAGTCTACCACAGTTTCCGGGAAATGGAAGGAAAAGTTTCTCTCACTTTTTTAGCCCAGCCACTCCCAGCAGCGTTTCTTCATCACACGTAAAAGGTGCCTTTGCCAGCTTAGCAGGATTCTTGGCCACCATCTCATACGTATGCTGCAGTTCGTCCTCAGGGATCCGGATATCTCCGCAGACAATGCAGAAGAAATCCTCCCACTCCTCGATGGAGGAGAAGCCTGCAAGCTGCAGGGCAGTCAGCTGATCTTCTTTTGGAAGAGCGCGCAGGTAGTCAGCTTCGTAATAGCCCACTGCAATGCCATGAGGCAGCTGCAGATCATACGTCAGTCCATAGGATAGTGCATGCGGCAGAGCGGTTCCGGTCTGTGCGATCGCCATGCCGGCCATTGCAGATGCACGCATCAGAAGCGTCTGTTCTTCCGCCGTCAGTTCCCTGTGATCCAGTTCCAGAAGTGCAGATCGAATCCGCCCCCAGGTCTGTAATCCGCTTACTGCACACATTCTGCTATAAGAAGTGGTATCCGCATTATAATAGCTTTCGAGCAGATGCCCCAGCGCATCCACAGCCGTATTGCGGATAACACTGGCTGGCGCCGCCGCAAGATATTTTCCATCGATCAGGGCAATGTCCGCGAAGATTTTAAAAGGGATCGAGCTCTTCGTCTTCTTCGCGTGCACAGTCAATACGCTGACGCCCGTCACCTCAGAGCCGGTACCGCAGGTAGTCGGAACGAGAATGAGCGGAAGGCGGCCGGTCTCGCCGCATACCTTCCGGCGTTCGATTTCTTTTGCCTTTCCGGCATCGTAAAGAAAATCTGCGCTTTCTTGCGGATGAGCCATCATCAGTGCGACGGCTTTCGCCGCATCCAAAGGCGACCCGCCGCCGATGCCGATCACGAAATCCGCATGCTCCGCAAGCCCTGCATCCCGTCCCTTCATAACCGTTTCTATAGATGGATTCTCTTCCACCCGATCGAAAATGCTCCAGGAAATCCCGCCGTTCTCCAGCGCTGCGGTTACATCTGCCAGCGAGCCGTTAGCCCTGGCCGAATGTCGTCCCGTCACGATCAGCGCATGTGTTCCTGCAGCGCAGATGTCGGCCGTGTGATTCTGCACACAATTCGTTTCCTCATACAGCCTCACAGGCATATAGTATTGCATATATTCTCCCTCCTGATAATCTTGCACAATGCACGTGCGAAAGGCAGGTTCGAATCCAGCAATGGGGTACTTGATTTGCCTCGGCACTTGCCGTCACATGCCATCTCTAAAGTGCATGATCATCTCCGCAGTCAGGCTAAGATCGCGGTTTTCTTCTCCAATTTCGTTCCTCGGAACCCATTCCGCTCTTGCCAGTTCACCATCATCCATATGGATTGACTCCGTTTCGTCTGCCGTGCAGTAATAGCCCAGGAGCAGATTGGAGTCGAATCCCCACGGCTGACTCTTGTAGTAGTGAATGTTCCGCACATGAAGGCCAACTTCTTCGAGCACTTCCCGCTTCACGGTGTCCTCTGCGGTTTCTCCGATCTCACAGAAGCCGGCAACAAGTGCATTCCCCTTGTAGGCGCGGCCGCTGTACCTGGTCATGATGATTTTGTCCTTCTCCTCGTTCATGATTCCCACGATGACAGCCGGCGCGATCTTCGGATAAATAATGTTGCCGCATGCCGGGCATGTCTTCGCACGTTCGATGTGGGAGTATTGTGTCCGCTTTCCGCAGCGGCCGCAGAACTGATTATCCCGATACCACACATAGAGGTGGTAGGCCGTCTCTGCTGCGTAGCAGGACACCTTTGGGTTCGCGCGGCGCAGAACTCTTGTCACCTCCGGTCTATAGCCGTAACGCTCCTGCAGCGTTTCCATAACCACTGCCGGCTTGCCTTGTTCTGAATCCCCAGCTGTTTCAGCCGGCTTCATTGACAGACATCCGCGGTAGAGCCAGAAAGCCTCTTCATCAATGGCGAATAGATAAATAAAGTCCTCGGCTCCAGCTCCTGCTGTCAGAAGTTCCTCCGCTGTCGGAAAGGAAATGCCCGCCATATCCGGGCATTGTAAATGTTCCCCATCCTCTTTCAGGCGGCAATAAATGCTGCGATCTTCAAAGGCGAACACCGTGTCTGTTCCCTTCGCTGCCGCAGGAGATTTGTCCTCGAACTGATTGTGCATCACCTGCGGTGCAATATCCTGAATCATACGTTCCTCCGATCGCAATAAATAAAGCCCTCAGGCAAGTTAATATGGCCAGGCATTTGAATATCGCTGTACCAGCATCCTATCATCCCTCGAACAGCTGGTTCACGCCTTCTGCATCATAGGTAACGCCCTGCAGACCCTCGGTCTCAATGCGATAGAGTGCATGTGCTGCCAGATGCTCAGCGGCCTGCTCAAGATCACGCACACCGGGCATCCCTGCATAGCGGTCAACTACCGCATAAGCCCCTTCGTCGGTGACCACACACTCCTGTCTCGTCATTCCCATGCGCTTTAAAACCTTCGGCAGAGAATAATTAGAGAAGATTGTCTTCTTCTCATCTCTTGTGTAATCCGGAATATCAATCACCGCAAAGCGTGTCATCAAAGGTTCGCTGATCCTGCTCTTGTCATTGGCTGTAGCGATCGGATACACGCCGCCGGTAGGGATCGTGCACTCCATATAGTTATCCGTATATCCAAGGTTATCCAGGAGTGTCAGGAGAGCATCTGCCGGGTTGCCGCTCGTTGTTTTGGAATCTGCCTTGTCCAGCTCATTGATAATGAAAACAAGATTCGATTCCCCGGCCACGTAAAAGGCCTCCATAATACTGCCGGGCTTCGCATTTGCATAGACACGGGAGGTTCCGGTCAGCTGCTCTGAGTCGTGAATGGCACTCATATCGAGCGTGGTCCACGGGAGCTTTAAAATGCGGGCAACAGCATAAGCCACCTGCGACTTGCCGGTTCCCGCAGGGCCTACCAAAAGGAGGCCGTAAGCAGGCAGGGTATGGGTCCGATTGATCTGTATAATCGTCTCGATGATGCGCTGTTTGACCGATTCCATGCCGTAGAGCTCTTCGTCCAGGATACGCCTTGCCTCCACAGGATCAATGGAGCCGAAGGTCGTATCCTTCCACTGAATGTTCAGCATGATCGAGAGTGCTCGTTGTGCGTGGCGACGCTCATCCGGTCCGATCTCGGAGGATTTGGCAACCACGAGATTGCGCCTTGCCCACTTCAGAATGTGCGGCGGCAAAGACCTGCCTGCAACATTCAGGAAATCCGTAATGCTCTGAAGGCTTGTCAGCTTCATATCGTCGCCTTCAATTTCTTCACTGTCCTCATCCGGTGTTTCCGCCGGTGCCTTTGTGGCAAGGAGCCTTGCGATTGCATACTGAAGGAATCCGTCCTCCGCGGAGAGCTTTGTCTCTCCGCCGGAATCCACCTCACGGATCTTGTAGACGCAATAGCCTCTTTCTGTCACCTTACCGGAGAGTCTCACATTGATGCGGTTATCCCCGATCCAGCGAACGAGATCCTCAAAGCGCTCATCGATTTCGGCAATATCCGTCTCTGCCGGGGTTCCGTTTACCATGAAATGAAAGGACGTCCGCTTCTCAGGAATCTCGAAGCTTCCGCTCGTATGATGCCGCAAGTCATTGTTTTCGTTCTTTAAAACCAGCATCGGATGCTCTGCATCTGCGGTCTCAGAATCGGACCGAAAGGTCACATATGTCCGAATCTCCTCCTGTGTCACCGCTGTCCTGGCTGTCTTTCCGTTTTCTTTTTCTTCATCTGCAGCTGCACTGAAATCAAATACTTTATTTGCCATGCTGATAGCCTCCCGTTTTAACATCTCCGGTCAATGCTTGAACCATTTGATTCTTTCTGTATAATAGAAATGAAAGCTGGGAACCGGAAGACATTGATCCGTCTTGCGGTGACCATCCAGAGACAAGTTATTCGCTTATTAAAGCAGAAAGACTGCCAATCCAGTGGTGTGGAGGCAGTCTTTTTGTTACCTATCTATTTATGTTGATCAAGATACATCAACGCTGTGAACACAACAAGAAGCAATGTCAGTACTTCCATGGTATCCATATCTGCCTCCCTTCCGTCTCCGAAAGGAACGCTGCCAGACTGCCCTCCAGTCTCAGCCCAGACTGCATTGTATCACGATGCATATCCCAACCGCAAAAGAACTGAATAAAAGAGTCCAAAAAAGGAGCTGTATCGTTCCAACATTAGAACAATGAAGCTCCCTGCGTAAAGTCAATTCACATTCATCTCATTTCTGTGTCTTGATCCCGTTCGCTCCCATATATGCTCTGACATACGCTGACAGGCACTTTGCGGTCGGTTCAATTCCCAGACGGCTGCTGTTAATGAGGAGGTCGTATCCTCTGGAATCTCCCCATTTGAAATCCGAGTAATGATTGTGATACTGCTTGCGCTTAAAATCTACCCGGCGAATGCGGTCCTTTGCCTCCTGCTCGTCCATCTGGTAGATTCTCTCGATGCGCTCTCTCTTATCCTTCTTATCTCCCATGATGAACATACTGATCACATGCGGATAATTGCGCAGAACCGATTCTGCGCAGCGTCCGACGATCACGAACGACTCCCCCTGCTCTGCAATCTTCCGAATGTACTCGAAAACCTTTTCTGCCACGATCTCCTCAGGGGAGTTGGAGAATTCACCAATCCTGCGGGAGAGAAAATAATTGATCGGCTTCTCATCCATCTCTTCCACGAACTCACGGGAATATCCCAGATCCACCACGCCCTCGATGATTTCCTTGTCATAGAGCTTGATACCGAGATCATCTGCCAACTGCTGGGCAATGAAGTGTCCGCCGCTTCCGTGTTCTCTTCCTACCGATACAATAATCTGATTCTCATTCATGATAGCCCCCATTTCGTGCAGTTCCCCAACTGCCTCAAGTTTACTCGATTGCTCCTTTTCCACATGACGATACCAGGATTATTTCGCGCTGCCGCAAGCATCTTTGCAAGAGATCCAATAGATTGTTCAACTCTTGCTCCTGGTATCAGAGGTATCTGACGTAAACGCATACCAACGAGATCATTATAACAATCACCGTAGCCGGTACACAATATTTACAATACTGTCCCCAGCTGATGGGATGCCCATTCTTAGCCGATACGGATGTGCCGACAACGTTTGCAGAGGCTCCGATCGGTGTTGCATTGCCGCCGATATCGGTTCCCAGTGAAAGCGTCCAGGCGAGTGTCGGAAGCGCAACTCCCGTCGTTGCAGACAGTGACTGAATGACCGGAATCATCGTTGCTGCAAACGGAATGTTGTCGATGAGCGCGCTGCAGGCTGCGGATACAATCAGGATGATCGCAACAATTGCATACGGATTTCCGCCGCTGACGACAGAAATAAAGTTCGCAATGATCTCCAGAATTCCCGTCTGTTCCAGACCACCGACGGAGATAAACAGGCCAATGAAGAACAGCAGCGTTTTGTAATCCACGCCTTTAAAAATCTTCACAATAACAGATTTTCCGGAAGTTGCAGCCATTGCAATCAATGTCAAAATTGCCACGATGACACCGATGCAGGCAACCGTGAGTCCCGTCTGTGCGTGGGTAATCAAGAGAACAACTGCCAGTCCGAACACAACGATACCGCAGATAAAGGAAGCCTTGCTCTCAATAGCTGTGGACGGCTCCGGGCAGGATACCTCTCCCACTCTTGCCGCCTCATTGGCTGCAAGCTCTTTTCGGAAGCACAGCCAGAAATACACCAGCGCAAACAAAAAGCTGATCCCGACAATCACGCCTGTGTTGCTAATGAAATCCATAAAGGAATATCCAAGGGACGTTCCGATGATGATGTTCGGCGGGTCACCGCTCATCGTGGCCGCACCGCCGAGGTTCGCACAGAACACCTCGGACAGAATCATCGGCACCGGATTGTAGCCCAGAATCCGTGACAGTTCGATCGTCACCGTTGCCAGGAACAATACGACCGTAATACTGTCAATGAACATGGACAGAAAGCCTGCCATGCACATAAAACAGATCAGAAGCGGAACCAGATGGTAATGCACCATCTTCGCCAGCGTCAGACACAGCCAGCGGAAGAATCCGGAATGTCCCAGACCCTCTACCATGATCATCATACCGGCGATGAACACAATCGTCGACCAGTTGATCCCCGAGGAAGCGCTTTCCTCTGCACCGTACCAGAAACCCGGTTCAAAAAAAGCACGCAGATTCAACGTCTCCATAATCGCCTGCGGGCTGCGCAGACAAACGCCGAACACCAACACCAACATCAGTGCCCCGCTGACCAGTGTAACCCACTGCCGTTCGAACTTGTCCAGGATGATCAGAACGAACATCCCGACAAAGATAATCAGTGCCAAAGCCTGTGCAATCATTGTCCCCTCTCCTGTTCGTTATTTTTTTAACGTACAGTAATGTACTATACTCCATTTTTGTAAAAAAAGGCAGACGAAAATTCAAAATCTTAACGCGATCTTGGCATAAAAAAGACGCAGCCCGTAAGCTGCGTCCTCTTTACCATACACCTCGAAATATGGAATACCTCATTCACCATGTACAGGATACTTTACCGGTTAAAGGCCTTCTTGCCCGGATATACAGCCGCCTCACCCAGTTCTTCCTCAATCCGAAGAAGCTGATTGTACTTGGCAACGCGCTCACTTCTCGAAGGTGCGCCGGTCTTGATCTGTCTCGTATTCAGTGCAACAGCCAGATCTGCAATGGTAGTGTCCTCCGTCTCGCCGGAGCGATGGGATGTGATTGCTGTGTAGCCGGCCTTGTGTGCCATCTTGATAGCTTCCAATGTCTCAGATACAGAGCCAATCTGGTTGAGCTTAATCAAGATGGAATTGCCGGAACCGTTCTCAATGCCCTTAGAGAGGCGCTGCGTGTTGGTAACGAACAAATCATCACCGACGAGCTGAACCTTGTCGCCAAGCTCTGCCGTCATCTTCTTCCAACCTTCCCAGTCCTCTTCATCCAGGCCATCCTCGATAGACCAGATCGGGTACTTCTCAACAAGGGACTTCCAGTGTGCAATCAACTCATCGGAAGTAAAATCCTTGCCGGACTTCGGCTGATGATAGAAACCGATTCCCTTGTCACTCTTCCACTCGCTGGAGGCTGCATCCATCGCCAGAGCAAAATCAGTTCCGGGCTCATAGCCGGCATCCTTTACGGCCTGCAGAATATGCTCGATGGTGTCCTCATCATCCTTCAGGTTCGGAGCGAAACCGCCCTCGTCGCCGACAGCTGTGGTGTTGCCCTCTGCCTTCAGATTCTTCTGCAGTGCATGGAACACCTCGGTGCACCAGCGCAATGCCTCGCGGAAGGTCGGTGCGCCAACCGGCATGATCATGAATTCCTGTGTGTCTACGGAGTTGGTTGCATGTGCGCCGCCGTTCAAGATATTCATCATCGGAACCGGAAGAACATTGGCATTGGCGCCGCCAAGGAAGCGATACAGCGGAATGCCAAGAGACTCTGCTGCCGCCTTGCAGCTTGCAATGGAAACGGCCAGAATAGCATTGGCACCCAGCTTAGACTTGTTGGGAGTTCCGTCCGCCTTCAGCATTGCGGCATCCACCGCGTACACATTCTGCGGATCCATTCCTTTCAAGACATCATTGATGATCGTGTTCACATTGTTGACAGCCGTCTCAACGCCCTTGCCGCCGAACTTGTCCTTGTTGCCGTCTCTGAGTTCAATTGCCTCGAACTCACCGGTGGATGCACCGCTAGGCGCCGTGCCCCGTCCCACAACGCCGTTGGTCAGAATAACCTCTGCCTCAACCGTCGGGTTTCCGCGAGAATCAACAATCTCACGTCCGATAACTTTTTCAATCTGCAGATGCTGAATCATTGCTATAGTCTCCTTTCGCCTTCATGCGATATCAGGTTTGCTTTTGCTAACCTTCAAAACTATAACACAGACCTTCGTAGAATTAAACACCGCTAACGTTATTTATATATAGTTTATTTTTGTTAGCCTTCGCGCAGTTATTCAAATCCGTGCGATCCACCGGAGGCGGCTAAGGAAATGCTGATTTAATCAGCGTTTCCTTAGCCATAGCAAGTTTCCGTTTCAGACAACAAAAAAGCTGATCTTACGATCAGCTCCGCATTCGTAGCTCGTACGGGAATCGAACCCATGATTCTGCCGTGAGAGGGCAGCGTCTTAGCCTCTTGACCAACGAGCCATATCTTGCGTCTTTTGAAATGTTTTGCTCATTCGTGACGCAAGAGAGATAATACTATACCCTTCTGCTCCGCGCAAGCTTTTTTTATCTTTTTTTAAAAGACGCAATATTTTTAAATTTGTCAGTTTTTTGTGTCTGTTTCGTCCACGCCAAGTGATGAAGTCACTCCGGCCAGCCACAACGAGGTTTTCCACAGGAAAATCTCGTTCCGGGCCCCCAAAGGCCACACAGTCGATTAGGGAAACGCTGATTTAATCAGCGTTTCCCCAGCAGTTTCAATCGCTGTACCCTGTCCAGGTCCGTGTCGGGAACTCCCGGTTTCCGATCAGCGCATCGATATCCATTCCCATGATGGCCGACGCCTTGTCCTTGTAAACCTGTGCTTGGTCGGTATCGATATATTTATAATAATCGTAGGCCGGCTTTTTGTTGCCGTTCACATCCACCAGCCCCTGGGCAATCCTGCTCTCAATCTCCTTTGCATGGTCTGTCTGACGGTACAGCATAAAAGAATCAATATCCGGGTTTGCCGCAGCCTGCAGATAGCCGTAGGCCACCGATGCGCACTGCAGATCATCGCCAAAATAGGATGTAAATCCGATTTCCGAGAGCGAAATGCTCCGCACCTCTCCTGACGGGCTTAGGAACTCCGACTGATGCATGTAATCCGTCAGAATGTAAAGGTTCTGCATCGTAATGTAAGGTGTTGTCACATCCTTATGTACCCATCGCTCCAGTCCCAGCCATGCATAAGGATCGTACAGCGGCGAATCATAGGGATGGAAGGACAGTCCCCAGTCAATATTGCCCTCACGATTTACATAGTAATTGAACTGGTCCAGATATTCCTTGGACAGGAAGCACCCGGGATTCGACTTTCTCCCCCACTCCTGATCGATGGAGTTGTATACACGGCAGGTGGCATTTCCTGCTTTCAGGCCGTTGTAGAACACCCGAAAGGCCTTATGGTAATTGTTGACATTTTCATCCAGATCTGTGCTGCTGGTGTAATACCACTCCGTTCGTGCATTCACCTCATTGCCCACAATCCAGTTGTCAACCTGGCCATATCCCTGTCCCCCGCTGTAACGGGATCCCAGAAAATACGCAATTGCCTCCAGATGTTCGCTCCCCTCCTGCTCTGCCGTATTGAACGCATAGCCCGGGCAAACATGAGAGTCCCTTGCCTTCGGATGGATGAGGTCCATGGCATCCGAATCCTTGTCATTCAGCAGATTCACTGTGATCTGCAGTCCCAGATTGGTGTAATGCTGGAAGAGGTTATCGTATTCGAGCAGCGCCGCTGTATTAAAGGCATAGGTCTGCCCATTGTAGGTAAAATACGTCGTCGGGTATGCCGGATCATCTGTCTCTCCGACAATTCCGCCCACATTGATGTTGTAGGTCACCTGCTCAATGCCAAGATCTTCAATCTCTCCGGTATACAGGCGCTCCGGATCTGCCAGAAGTCCCTTGATTCCGTGGTCATTTCGTACTCCTGCTGCCGTCGCACAGGCTTCCGGATTCGTAATGTAATGCTCGTCCGATACCTGCACGAGCTTGCCGTTTTTCTTCACGGCCACAATGAATTTCCGCGACAAATTAGAGCCGGCTTCATTGAACTTCAACGGAAAACCGGCAGAGACGCTCTTCCCTGTTTTTACGGTCGCAACAAGCGCCCCCGCTGTTCCGTCCTGCCAGACTTCATCCGCATAAATGTAATACTTTCCATCATCCGTAGAAGGAATCTGAGATGCCGCAATGGAGAGCAGCACGTCGCTCCCAGAAATCTGTGCACTGGTGATTGCAACAGACCGGCCTGCCGCCTCTGCAGTTACCGGCGGCATCAGATACAAACCCACCAGCAGAACGCCCAACGCAAAAGGAATGATCATCCGCCGCATTTCATTCCAACGCCGAACACCTTTCCGCTCCTTCTGTTGCCATATTCTCTCTTTCAAAGTCATCCCCCCATATGCAGCCCAGATTACTATCTAATGTCGCATTTTCTTAAAATTTCTCTGGTCTTTCAAAAGAAGTCCCGATAGCTGCCTCACACAACAATCTCCGCCCGGCTTCCACCGCTCTTTCCCTTCGTGACCACGATCTGCCTATCAATGCGATTCTTCAGATCCGCTACGTGGGAAATGATTCCGACCAGCCGGTTTCCGTCTGCCAGACCGGACAAAGCCTTCATTGCCTGATCCAGAGACTCTTCATCCAGGGAGCCGAATCCCTCATCCACGAACATCGTGTCCAGCTTTACACCGCCGGCAGAGGCTTGAATTTCATCCGACAGTCCCAGAGCCAAAGACAGCGAGGCTTTAAACGATTCCCCGCCCGAGAGAGTCTTCACGCTCCTCTCAGTTCCATTATAGTGGTCGATGACATCAAGGTCGAGTCCGCTCTGGCTGCGATTGTTTTCCGCCTCTTTACGCCGCTTCAGTTCGTACTGTCCGCCGGACATCACCATAAACCGTGTATTGGCACGTGCAATAATCCGGTCAAAGTACGTCATCTGAATGTAAGTCTCTAACATCACCTTTTCCTTGCCCGGAATGTTGCCGTTAGCCGTATTGGAAAGAGAACGAATCCAGCGGTATCTCTCTTCCAGGCTCTCCAGATCCCCCATTCTGGTACGGATATTCTGAAGTGCCTGCCCGTTGATTTTGATTTGTGATGTCAGCGTCTCAGACGCTGCACGGTCTTTTGCCCGCTTTTCCGTATATTGCTTCTTTTTCCTGATCTCTTCTTCCCGGTCAAGCTCGCAGGCAGATGACAACTGTCTGGTAAGCTCCTGGATGGTAGATTCATATCCGGCCGTTTTTTTCTCCGACAGCTGCAGGGCTTCCTGCGCCTGCTCGTACGCTGTTTTCATTTTCCGAATCGAGGCGGCTTTCGCTGCTGCCGCTTTTTGAGCTTCCGCCTTCGAGACGAACCGAAGCTCCTTCTTTTCTGCGGCGCATTGCTGCCTTTTTTCTTTCAGCGAAGCTTTCTCCGCCTCCAGGCTGGTGCTGCTCGCAAAAATACGTTCCTTCTGTTCTTTCAGAGCTGCTTCTTTTTCCGGCAGCTCCTCTGCCAGTTTTTTCCTGCGGCTTAGCTTCTTTTCTTCCTCCGCAATGGCCGCGTCCAGTTCCCTGCAATGATTCAGGCAAACCTTCTGTTCCCCAGTCAGCCTGCATTCTGCCTCCTCCGGGGATACATTCTGCCACAGTGCTTCGATTCTCTTTTCAATTTCTTCGTTTTTTCGTTCCAGTTCTGCCTTTTTTATCTTGCATTCGCTGCTTTTTTCTTCCGCTGCTCTGCTCGCCTGCTCTGCCATGCTCTTTGCACGGTTCAGCTGCGCCTCCGTCGGTGCCTTGGCCGATTTGTGTGCTGCGCAGGGATGACTTAAAGAGCCGCAGACAGGACAAGGTTTTCCGTCCTCCAGTGTCTCGGCAAGAATTCCTGCCTGCTCATCCAGGAAGGCTCGATTCTGTGCCGCATAGTCACCTGCTGCTCGTTCTCGGGCCTCCGCTGCCTTCCGGTATTCACTCTGCAGCATCTTCAGGCTGCCGCTTATTGTATGCCGCGCCGCAAATTCTCCGGACAGTTCCTTTAGCTGATTCTGCCTCTCCAGCTCCTTTTCCCGCTCGCTGCGAAGCTTCTCCCTGCCTTCCCCGGCGCCTTCCAGGGATTCGTATTCTTTTTTGCACTCATCCAGGAGCTTTTCATTCTGCAGATAGATTTCCTTTGCACAAGTCAGCTGCTTCTCCCGCTCTGAAATTCTCTTTTCCTTTTCTGCCAGTTCTTTCTCCGAATGCTCCAGTGCATCATAACGAGGCAGCTCGGCTTCGATTTTAGCCTTCTCTTCGGACAGTCTATCCTGCTCCGGAAGGGATCTTTTTTCCCTTTCAAAGTCGAGCTTCAACTGCTCGAAGTTTTTCTTTTCCTGCTCTGCCTCGAGCCTTGCTTTTTCCAGAGCGACCTTGCTTTTCTCATAGGTATCCAGCTTCCCGAGATTGGCGTCGATTTGCGTAATCTGCTGATCCGCCTCCTCCATCGCACGCTGCAAAGTACTCTTTTCCTGTTCTGCCTGCTCCAGCAGCCGTTCCAGTAAAGCTGTCACATCGCTGGTTGGCAGCTCGCCTTCTTTTGCCTTTCGAACCTCAATGGCAAGGACATCACTCTCGTCACACACAATGTCATTGATATACTGGCGGATGCTGGTCCTGGCTGCGCTGCACTCCTCGCCCAGCGCCCCGGATTCCTGCTTCAGTCTATCCTGCAGATTCTGATACGGCTCCGTTTTGAATATCTGCCGGAAAATCTTCTTGCGCTCTTCGGTTGGAGCCAGCAAAAGCTTCAGAAAATCCCCCTGCGCAATCATCGCAATCTGCATGAACTGGTCGCGGCTTATACCCATGATCTCCTGTATTGCAGCATCCACCTCTTTTAGCTTGGTCACTACATGCCCATCCGGATACTGCAGCGTTGCCTCCGCTCTCTGCAGCGTCACGCCCTCACCCCGGGTTTTCGGACGGTCATACTCCGGATTTCGGCGAACCGTATACGTCTTCCCGGCGTAGGCGAACACCAGCTCCACCTCTGTAGGAGTTCCGGGATCTGCATATTTGGACCGGAACATCGAGGTTTCACGGTTATTCCCGCTTGCCTCGCCGTACAAGGCATAGGTAATGGCATCAAAAATTGTAGTCTTTCCTGCGCCGGTATCTCCGGTAATAAGGTAGAGTCCCGAGGTGCCGAGCTGATCCAGATCGAGCACTTCTCTTCCTGCATACGGGCCGAATGCGGACATGGTCAGTTTGATCGGTCTCACCTTTTTCCCTCCCAGGTTTTCTCAATCAGCTTCTTCATAAACTCTGTCTGCTCCGGGCTCATGGGCTGATTATTCTGAAGTGAATAAAAATCCTTGAAAAGCTCCAGCGGAGATTTTGAATCAATCTCTGATTCTCCGCCGATTTCCGCATTGGAACGGGTTCGCCTGTTATCGTAATCCAGCTTCATCAACCTGTGATAAACCGTCCGAAGCTTACCAATGGCATCCGGAATATCCTCTTCATCCGTCAGTGTAAGGTGTGTATAATCCTCCTGCCAGGTCGTGTTCTCATAAAAGGACTTTGCGGTAAGTTCCTCATACGTTCCCTTAAGCTCAACCATGTCATATTGGGGAATCAAATCAACGGTCCGATAGGAAACATCTCCCTTTTCTGCCAGTTCCACCACCGTCACGGACTTTTGATCCCTGGCCTCTGAGAAGGAATATTTTAGCGGTGTTCCGCAATAGCGAATCCGGTCCGATCCGCAGTTCTGCGGCGAGTGGATATGTCCCAGTGCCACATAATCAAATGCTTCGAACACGCCGGCATCTACATTGTCCGTTCCTCCAACCGAAATTTCCTCCGATTCAGAGCGGGACGCCCCTGTCACGAACTGATGTGTAATAAGCACATTTCTCTCCGATGGATCCACGTTCATCTGCGAAACCACATACCGTACGGCATCCGTATAGGTTGCAATCTCTTCTTCGCAGAACCTGCGTACCATGGCCGGCTTAATAAACGGCAGCATATAAATATTGACTGTGCCGTATTCGTCCTTCATAGCGAATGGTGCAATTTTCCCGCTGTATACCGGGGACAGGTGAATTCCGCCGGCATCCATGATTCGTGAGCCGAATGCAATCCGCTCCGGAGAATCATGATTGCCGCTGATAACAAAGACCTCAAGGCTTCGACGGGACAGCTGTACCAGAAAATCATCAAACAGCTGAACTGCATCCGCAGGCGGGACAGACTTGTCATAGACATCTCCTGCAATGATGACGCCGTCCGGCTGCTCTTCGTCTATGATATTCACGATCTTCTTCAGAATATACTCCTGATCCTCCAGCATCGAATATTCATTCACACGCTTGCCCAGATGCAGGTCGGATAAATGGATCAGCTTCATATTGGTTTCCTTTGCTTGCTCACATTAAGTTATACCAAATTAGAGCCCATCCAAGGGCTCATGCGGCATTCTCAGCAAATCAGTCTGTCAGCCTCTGAATCGTTACATCAGGTCGAAAATCGAGAACTGATTCGACTCCGGAAGATCTCCCAGAAGTCCCATTTCGCTCATTTTCTCCAGAATGGTCTGGGACACCTTTGCCCGTTCACGGATATCCTGCTGCGATACGAAGGGCCCCGCCTTGCAGGCTTCCTCCAGCGCATCTGCTGCACTGGCACCCATGCCGTGGATCGAGGTGTAGGCCGGCATGATCTTGCCGTCCACGATCTGGAAGGCACGTCCGTGTGCAACGCCCAGTTTGATCGGCGTGAATTCGATGCCGCGGGCATACATCTCACGGACAATCAGGGCATCGTCGAGCTGTGCTTCCTCGGCCGCTGTCAGCTTGTCCCGGGACTGATATTCCTTCATGCACTCTAAGAGATGCTGCTCTCCCTGCGCCATCATTTCGTAATCAAATGCTTTGGCACGGATGGTGTAATACGCACAGTAATAAGCTAACGGCTGATGTACCTTAAACCACGCGATACGCAGTGCCATCATAACGTAGGCCGCCGCATGTCCTTTCGGGAACATGTACTTGATCTTCAGGCAGGCATCGTGGTACCACTCCGGCACGCCCACCTCGCGCATGGCTTCCTCCATCTCCGGCTTGAGTCCCTTACCCTTTCGTACCGACTCCATGGTCTTGAAGGCCATGGACGGATCCTCCCCCATGTTGATGAGGTAGGTCATGATATCATCGCGGCAGCCGATGCAGGTTGCCAGCGTGCAAGTGCCCTGTGCAATCAGGTCTGATGCATTGCCAAGCCATACATCTGTTCCGTGCGACAGACCGGAAATTTTGATCAGCTCCGAGAGCGTAGTCGGCTTCGTATCCTGGAGCATGCCCATAACGAACTTCGTGCCGAATTCCGGTACACCCAGAGTGCCGACTTTGATCCCGCCGTCCTGCTCCGGTGTAATCTTCAGAGATTCCAGGCCAACAAAGAGTTTCATGACGCCTTCGTCATCCAGCGGTAGTTCAACCGGATTCACGCCTGTAATATCCTGCAGCATACGGATCATCGTCGGATCATCGTGTCCGAGAATATCAAGCTTTAGCAGGTTATGGTCAATGGAGTGATAGTCAAAGTGCGTCGTGACGATGTTGGTCGTCATATCGTTGGCCGGATGCTGCACCGGCGTGAAGGTATTGATCTCCTCTCCAATCGGCAATACCACGATGCCTCCGGGATGCTGGCCGGTAGAGCGGCGAACCCCCGTGCAGCCTCTTGCCAGACGTTCCAGTTCGCTGCGGCGTTTGCTGATGCCGCGGTGCTCACAATAGCCCAGCGTATAGCCATACGCCGTTTTGTCTGCCACCGTAGCAATGGTTCCGGCCTTGAAGGTCTGCTCGTGACCGAAGATAACCTTCGTGTACGCATGCGCCTTCGACTGATACTCTCCCGAGAAATTCAGGTCAATATCCGGCTCCTTGTCGCCCTTAAAGCCCAGGAACGTTTCAAACGGAATGTCAAATCCAGCCCGCACCAGTTCCTTGCCGCAGTTCGGACACATCTTCACAGGCATATCTACACCGCACTTGCCGGCATAGGATTTCACCTCTTCCGACTCAAAATCCGAATAATGACACGCATCGCAGTAGTAGTGCGGAGCCAACGGGTTTACCTCCGTGATTCCGGACATCGTTGCTGCAAAGGACGATCCAACCGATCCACGGGAACCTACCAGATAGCCGTCCTCGTTGGATTTCCATACCAGCTTCTGCGCAATGATATACATAACCGAGTAGCCGTTCTTGATAATGGAGGACAGCTCCCGTTCCAATCGGTCTCCAACTACCTTCGGCAGGGGATCCCCGTACATCTTATGTGCCTGCCGATAACAGATTTCCCGAAGCTGCTCATCCGAGTTCTCGATGACCGGCGGGCACTTATCCGGACGAACCGGCGAAATGGCGTCCACCCAGGAGGCTATTTTGTTCGGATTGGTGATGACCACCTCCTCGCACTTGGCATTGCCCAGATACGAGAACTCCTCCATCATCTCATCCGTTGTCTTCAGGTACAAAGGAGCCGGCTTCTCCTCCTGATTCATTCCCATACTGTCCTGAATGATGGACCGATAAATCTCATCCTCCGGATCCAGGAAATGCACGTCCCCGGTTGCTACAACCGGCTTCCCGTACTGTTCACCCAGGTGTACAATCCGCCGGTTGATCTCCAGAATGTCCTCCATACTATGGATGTTCTCATAGCGTTCGGATTCAATCAGGAATTCATTGTTGCCCCTTGGCTGAATCTCCAGATAATCATAAAAATCAACAATACCAGCCAGTGTTTCCTCACTCTTCTGGTCGAGAATCGCCTGATAGAGCTCGCCCATAACGCAGGCAGATCCCACAATGATGCCCTCCCGGAACTTGCTCAAGAGGGACTTCGGAATCTTCGGCTTCTGGTAGAAGTACGTCAGGTGCGACTCGCTGATCATCCGGTACAGATTGGTACGGCCGGTCACATTTTTGGCCAGAAGGATGCAGTGATACGGGCGAAGGCGGCGAATCACATCCGGATCCTGATCGCCCAGCGCATTCATATCTCCCAATGTTGCTGCGCCCTTTGCCGTGAACATATTCAACAGCTTTGTGAAGATGTCGGCCGTCGTTGCGGCATCATCCACGGCCCGGTGATGATGCGGATTCACCACATTCAGGAGCTTTCCTACCGCATCCAGATTGTAAGACTTGTGCCCCGGGAGCATAACTCTTGCCATTCCCACGGTATCAATGGTAGTAAACGGTGCCGGAAGGCCTAGGTCCTTTGCATTCTTCTGAATGAAGCTGATGTCAAAGCCAACATTATGACCAACCAGAACGCAGCCTCTGCAGAATTCCAGAAATCGCGGCAGCACATCATCAATGGTCTTCGCCGGCAGCACCATTTCATCCGTAATGCTGGTAAGACGCGTAATCCGAAAGGGAATCGGTACCTTAGGATTCACAAACTCCGAGAAATCTCCTGTCTTCTGTCCATGCTCGTAGCGCACCGCTCCGATCTCGATGATTTTGTCATTTTCGGAGGAAAAGCCGGTGGTCTCCAGATCGAAAATGACATAGTTGCCCGTCTCAATCCGATAGTCCTGCGGATGCTCTCCCTCTGCATCCTTGCAGACGTCAAACGCCGGATCTTCGCTCGTCTCTCCGAACGTCACCATCTTCTTCTCATCATCTACGAGGTAGCACTCTACGCCATAGATCACCTTGAAAAAGTCCTGCCGGTCAATGGGCGGCAGTTCCTTTTCTTTTCTCTTCTTGCATTCCTTGGAATAGAGATCCTCCACCAGATGATTGGCATCCGGAAAGGCCTGCACATTGCCATGATCCGTAATGGCGACTGCAGGCCATCCCCATTCATAGGCGCGCTTAACCAGATCCTTACACTCGGAAACGCCGTCCATATCGCTCATCTTCGTATGCATATGGAGTTCCACACGCTTGTGATCGTAGCGATCCACACGCTTGGTCTCAAAGGAAGGGATCTCCAGAATGCCGGTCGGTGAGGAAACCGTGATTTCATGCTCAAAGGTATCCTCTTTCGTATATCCCTTCACCTTCACGAACTTGCCAGGGGCCAGACGATCCATTGTCTGATCAGCATACATGGTAGGAGCGAATATTTTGACTGCAATGGAATCCGTGAAATCGGTCAGGGTGAACTTCAGAATGGATTTCTCATTCCGGATGTCCCGCCGCTCATTGGTCATGATCTTGCCGCGGATCGTCACCTCGCCCATTTCCCCGATGATGTCGGAGATCGGAATGGCATCATCGTCGAAATCACGTCCGCAGATAACATCCGGACGCGTGGACCTAATAAAGCTGCGAATGGCCTTGTCGCCCTTTCCGCCGGCCCCCTTTGCACCGCCTCGTCCTCCGAACTTTCCGCCGGACTCTCCCGCACTCTGCCGAGCAGAGCCTCCTGCTGCAGCCGCTGTCAGTGCATCGCTTCCGGCATTTATCCTGCCGGAAGCATCTGCGCCGCCCGCAGCAAAAGCCGCCTTTCCATCTGCAGATTCTCCTCTGCGGTTATTCTCCTGCCGACTCATCCCCGCCAAATCTGCAGCTTCTCCGCCATTCCCGAATCGTCCGCCGCCCCCTGCAGGAAGCGTATCGTCCAGAACAGCCTTTGCATGATGGCGCACCGGAAGGTCATGGACCATGGTGATTTTGCAGTCCATGTCACAGCGCTCCCGCAGAATCTGCGTGAGCAGGTTCTGGATGGTCACGCCGCCATCCTTTGCAAAGCCGGAATTTTCGAGATGAATTTCCATCTCATTTTCCGCAGGATAACGAAAGGAAGCCTCTTTAAAGAAGCTTCCCAGAATCGGGCTCTCCCGCCACAACTCGATGACAAGAGAATCCATGTATTCATGCATCAGCATTTCCGGATTGTACTGTGCCGACAGAAGGTAATGCTCGATGAGCACAGCCTCTACCGAGGTTCCGCCGCACACCTCCGAGGTGAGCATGGTCTCCATTTCGAAGACATATTTTTTATGAATCAGATGACGGGAATCCATGTAGATCCGAAGCTTTGTGTGGTCCCGATTATAGGCCACACGCGTCACCTCTGTATCCTGGAACAGCTCCCGCAGCTCTCCCTTTACCTTTAAGGTCGGAAATACGTCAAAAAACTGTTTTGCCATTTGATAATCTGCTCCAACCGGCCGTTACGCATTCGTATCCCAATGATCCAGTTCTTCCTTCAATGCATCCAGAAGCTGATCCTCCGGCACCTTGCGCACGATTTCTCCCTTTTTGATAAGGAGTCCTTCTCCCATTCCGCCGGCAATTCCGATATCCGCTTCACGCGCTTCGCCGGGGCCGTTCACAGCGCAGCCCATGACTGCAACCTTGATGTTCTGCGGGTATTTCTGCACCATAGCTTCTACCTTCTCGGCCAGACCGATGAGATCAATTCGGGTGCGTCCGCAGGTCGGACAGGACGTTACCTCCACGCCGCCTTCACGGAGCTTTAAATCCCGCAGGATTCCCTTTGCTGCGCGAACCTCCTCCACGGGATCTCCGGAGAGAGAAACGCGGATCGTATCGCCGATTCCCTGGTAGAGAATAATGCCGAGGCCGACAGAGGATTTGATCAATCCGCCGTAGGTCGTACCGGCCTCCGTAATGCCGACATGCAGCGGATAATTCGTCCGCTCTGCCAGGAGTTCATGCGCCCTTGCACAGGTCAGCACATCCGAGGATTTGATGCTGATAACGATCTGATCATAGCCGCAGTTCTCCACCATGCCGACCTTGTCCAGTGCGCTTTCCACCAGCCCCTCCGGCGTTACGCCGCCGTACTTTTCCACAAGGTTACGTTCCAGTGAGCCTGAATTCACGCCGACGCGGATCGGAATCCCACGTTCCTTCGCACAGCTTACCACTGCTCGAATCCGATCCTCTCCGCCGATGTTGCCGGGATTGATTCGGATCTTGTCAGCACCGTTTTCCATCGCCGCGATGGCCATGCGATAGTCAAAATGAATGTCTGCTACCAGCGGAATATGAATCCGTTTCTTAATCTCCGCAATAGCCTTCGCACACTTTTCATCCGGCACCGTGCAGCGGATGATATCGCAGCCGGCCTCCTCGAGCCGCAGAATCTGCGCCACCGTTGCCTCTACATCATCCGTTCGTGTATTGGTCATCGACTGGATGGCAATGGGATTGCCGCCGCCGATTTTCACATTTCCAATCTTCACTTCCTTTGTATGCTGACGATAGGTATCCTGTGAAGCCATTATTTCCTCCTGAAACTACCATGCCTGCTCGCACAGGCACCACCACAAATAAAATCAGCGTATCTA
The DNA here is from genome assembly GCA_964386925.1 of uncultured Sarcina sp. Lineage (GTDB taxonomy): Bacteria > Bacillota > Clostridia > Lachnospirales > Lachnospiraceae > CAG-791. The sequence continues at coordinate 25,754 of CAYLUU010000014.1, forward strand.
TATTAGTACCGGCACCGCAATAATCCGCGTCGTCTTCTATCTTAAAAATTTCCCGACGTCATTGAACAGCGCAAAGATCATAATCGCCATCAGAATGACGACGCCTGCCATGGTCACATACCCTTCCTTCTCCGGCGAAAGCTTCTTCCCCCGGATCAGTTCGATGATGAGCAAAAGGAACCGGCCCCCGTCCAGTGTCGGAATGGGGAGCAAATTCATAATGCCCAGATTGATAGACAAGAGCGTTGTAAGGCTCATGAAGGTCAGCACCGTAGTAGAGAGTCCGTATTGCTTCGTCGTCTCATAGGTGTCATCTACCACCTTGACAATGCCCACCGGGCCTGACAGATCATCAGCCGAGAAATGTCCCCGGAAGATCAGTCCCAGTGACTTGAAGGTTGCTCTCACCCAATACTCTGCCTCGTAAAAACCGTACTGAAACGTCTGCAGCGCATTGCACTGAATGTATTCCCCCGAACCAATAAGGCCGATATAATATCGTCCCGCCTCTTCGTCATATTTTGGCGTCAGCGTGATGGTATTCTTCTCTCCGCCCCGCTCATAGGTGATCTTCAGGGATTCTCCATAATTCATCATGGAACTCAGCGAAATCTCACGGTAAATATGGATCGTCTCACCATTGATGGCCGTAATCACATCCCCTGCCTGAAGTCCTGCTTCCTGCGCGGCTGAATTCTCCATAACGTCGCTGACCACCGGAAGATCCGTTCCGCAGAAGGCCACAATAATAACGGCGAAGATCAGGCCGATGATAAAATTCGCAATCGGTCCACCCAGCACGGTCGCAATCCGTGCGCCTACACTGGCATTCGGATAGGCATGGACATCGACATCCGTTCCAACGGTTACCGCATTGCCTTCACCGTTTCCTTCCGCGATGCTGTCCGGATCGTACATCGACTCCATCCCGTCGAACAGGCAGGCGCCGCCGATCGGCAGAAGGCGGATACACAGATCGGTTTCCCGCCCCTTATGCCGGAATAAAACAGGTCCCATTCCGACATCAAACTCATTCACGCGAATTCCGCAGCGCTTCGCCACCGCATAATGTCCGAATTCATGTCCGATGACAATGACAGAGAAGATGATCAGGAAAATGATGATGCTGACAATCATGAATGGTTCATTACCTCCTCGCAATCAGCCTGCGGACATTCTCTCTGGCCTCAGCCTCTGTCTCCAGAATCTGCTCCAGCGTGGGAGCCGCAATGACATCGTGCTCGTCCATGGCACCTTCAATGAGATCATAAATATCCAGGAACTCAATCTCATCCTTCATAAAGTGACTCACTGCCTCTTCATTTGCCGCATTAAAGACTGTCGGCATGGAACCGCCCGCGTGTGCCGCCCGATATGCCAACGGAAGTCCTCGGAACGTATCCGTATCCGGCTTTTCAAACCGAAGCTCTCCGAGTGCGAACAGATCCAGCGGCTTGATCTTAAGAGGAAGGCGATCCGGATAGAAGAACGCATACTGAATCGGCAGCCGCATATCCGGTGATGCCAGATGTGCCATCACCGAGCCGTCCACATACTGTACCGCAGAATGCAGGATGCTCTGCGGCTGCACCACCACCTGAATGCGGTCCACATCTACATTAAAGAGCCACCTTGCCTCCATGACCTCCAGTCCCTTGTTCACCAGGCTGGCCGAATCAATGGTGACCTTTGCCCCCATGTCCCAGTTGGGATTGTTCAATGCCTCTGCCACATGCTTGTGCAGAAGATCTTCTCGTTTTTTACCACGGAAGGTTCCTCCGGAGCAGGTTAGAAGGATCTTGTCAATTCTCTCATGCGGTTCACCATTCATGCACTGGAAAATCGCGCTGTGCTCCGAATCCACAGGGAGAAGCTCGACGCCCATAGCCTCCACAGCCGGCATAATGAGATGTCCAGCTGTCACAAGGGTTTCCTTGTTCGCCAGAGCAATGGTCTTCTCTGCTCCAATGGCGGCCAGCGTCGGCTGGATACCGATCATGCCGACCACTGCATTCAAAAAGAGATCGCTGTTCTCCATTACTGCGATCTCACACAGGCCATCCATTCCGTATACAACCTTAACCGGCAGGTCTGCCACTTTACCGCGCAGCTCTGCAGCAGCCTTCTCATCCCAAAGGCAGACCAGCTCCGGTCTGAATTCCCGGATCTGCTCTTCCATCTTCGCAACGCTCCGGCCTGCCGCCAGAGCCGTCACCTTCAGGCGCTCCGGATAGGTTCGGACAATGTCCAGAGCCTGGGTTCCTATGGAACCGGTAGAGCCGATGATTGCAATTCTCTTCTGCTCGCTCATCATGTTCCTTTCACTGTTTTATCAAAGTTTCACCGCAGCACGGCGAGAAACAGAACCGCCAGTCCGTAAATCACCGGTGCGGTAAAGATAATACTGTCAAAGCGGTCCATAATACCGCCATGCCCCGGAATTACCTTTCCATAATCCTTAATATCATGATTTCGTTTAATTGCGGAAGCCGCCAGGTCGCCTACCATTCCGAGAAGGCTCCCCGCAATACCGATTACCGCAAAGGCCCCATACAGATTCTCTCCGGGTACAACCACGCTTACCAGATACGCTGCAAAAATACACAGCAGTGTGGAACCGAGAACGCCGCCGACAGCGCCCTCAATGGTCTTATGCGGTGACAGGAGCGGCGTCATTTTGTGTCTGCCGAACGCCTTTCCGGCTGCCCATGCGCAGGTGTCACAGATCCACGCACAGAAGAAAATCAGTGCATACACAAACTTGCCGTAAGGCAGAAACTGTGCACGATAAATACAGGAAATCAGAACCGGCGCGTAGACAAAGCTGAATACAGAATTGACCACCTGATCCGCCCGGTACCTCGGGAACGTGAACACATAGATTGCCATATTCACGAGGAAAACACCGATCATCGCCAGCAGCATCAATGCATCCGCAATATGAATGAACGGATGCGGGTTCATCGATCCCCGCAGCAGGATATTCCCTTCGCTGTTATACTCTCCGTAGATGCTCCCCATCGTGAGCAGTGCAATGTAATACACCATCCCGGCCGCGATTCCGGTCAGCTCCAGAGCGTTTATTTTTTCCTTCTGTTCATCGTGTACCTTCAGCGCTCTTGTCAGTTCATAGTACCCAATGAGGGAACAGATTCCCAGAACCAGTCCCAGTGGAATTCCGCCGCACAGTCCCAGTCCTACTGCCAATACTGCTATGACAATGCCGCTGATTACCCGTTTGCTCATGTATCTCAATCCTGTTGTAAAATTGGTATCTGTTTAGCACCTGACGATTTCAACATGAATCGGGCGCCCCGCGGACGGATTCATGATTGAAATTGACAGGTGGCCAAGGCTCCCCCTCTCACGAGAACACGCTCTCATTGGAGTTTCAGGGGTTTTGGTTCTTTTAACCTTGGTATCAAATTACTGCATCAGTCCGCCGAAGCGGCGCTCTCTGTGATTGTAGGCATCCACCGCTTTCTCCAGCTCCTGCTTGTTGAAATCCGGCCATGCCACATCCGTAAAATACATTTCCGAATAGGACAGCTGCCACATCAGGAAATTGGAAAGCCTCTCTTCGCCGCAAGTCCGGATCAGAAGGTCCGGATCCGGAATGCCGGCAGTATCCAGTTCATTGGAGATCGTCTCCTCCGTGATATCTTCCGGTGCAAGCTCGCCCTTCTGAACCTTCCTGGCAAGGCTTGTTACACCGCGGCGCAGTTCGTCACGTGCGCCGTAGTTGATGGCAATCTGGAAGCCGATGCCGGTGTTCTCCTTCGTGGATTCCTCCAGATTTGCAATGCTCTTCTGCAAATCTTCATCCAGCTTCGTCTTATCCCCGATCACGCGAATGCGGACATTGTTCTTCGCACATTTTGCAAGGGATGTCTTCATATAGGTTCGAAGCAGGTTCATCAGCGCCTTTACCTCGCTGTCCGGTCTCGACCAGTTCTCCGTGGAGAACGCATAGACGGTCAGATATCGGATGCCCATGTGCTCCGCATCCTCTAGAATCTGCTCCACCACACGCGCTCCCTGCGCATGTCCGGCCGTTCTGGGAAGGCCGCGTTTTTTCGCCCAGCGCCCATTGCCATCCATAATGATGGCAACGTGCTGTGGAATTTTGTACTCGTTCTCTGTCTTGTCTGCCATAGGATTAGACCTTCATGACCTCAGCGGTCTTGTTCTCTACGATCGAGTCAACCTTTTTAATGAATTCATCCGTCAGCTTCTGCAGCTCATCCTCCAGCTGAGATTCTACATCCTCGGAGATCTCTGCTGCCTTCTTCTGCTTTTTAAAATCATCCATTCCGTCGCGTCTTGCCGCACGGATGACAACCTTGGAGTCCTCGCCCTTCTTCTTAACGTCCTTGGCCAGGTTCTTACGATTCTCCTCGGTCATCTCGGGGAACACCAGACGAATCATAGTTGCATCGCTGGTCGGATTGATACCGATATCCGCCATCTGAATGGCGCGGCAGATGTCCTTGATCAGGTTCTTATCCCAGGGCTGGATCTGGATGATGCGGGCCTCCGGAACCGATACATTTGCTACCTGCTGCAGCGGCGTCGGTGCTCCGTAATAATCCACCCGAACATGATCCAGAATATGCGGGTTAGCGCGTCCGGCGCGTACGGTCTGGAGATCGGACTCCAGGAACTCGATGGCCTTTTTCATTTTGTCTTCATATACTTTAATCTTCGGATCGCTCATTGTCTTTTCCTCTCTTTAGTAGTTTATCTACTGTCAATCCACCGTCACGGTTGTTCCGTTGAACTCCCCGCTTGCCGCATGGATGATGCTGTCCTTCTCGTTCAAATCAAAAATACGCAGCGGCATATGATTGTCCCGCACCATAATGGACGCTGTCATATCAATCACCTGCAGATTCCGGTCGATAATTTCCTGAATCGGCAGAACGTCGTAACGCTTTGCATTCGGATTCTTGGCCGGATCGGAGTCGTAAACGCCGTCTACATTTTTAGCCATCAGAACACAGTCCGCATCCACTTCAACAGCGCGCAGCACCACTCCGGTGTCCGTAGAAAAATACGGGTGCCCCGTACCGCCGGCAAAGAACACCACCATGTGACGGGCAAAATATTTGTTAGCTCTGTCCTTCGAGAACAGCTTGGTCATACCCGTAACTTCAAAGGGCGTCAGTACATTGGTCATCAGTCCGACCCCACGGAACACTTCTGATACATAGATACAGTTCATTACCGTAGCCAGCATTCCGATCTGATCCGATTTCACACGATCAATCTCTGTCCCGGTCCGTCCTCTCCAGAAATTACCGCCGCCGATGACAACGCCTACGTCGTTCCCATCATCCACCAGGCGCTTCACCTGCTCTGCCACCATCTGAACAACAGACAGATCGAAGCCCGTTTTCTTGTCTCCTGCCAATGCCTCACCGCTGAGTTTAAGGATAATCCTGCTCATGTCGCCTCCTGCTCCATCGCCATTGATTTCTGTTTCACCCCAAATGATATCAGGATTACCACGCGTTTCGTGCTCGTGCAATCCTCACCTAGATCAAAGCTCGCAGCGAGAGCAAGCTCACATCAAAACTTTCGACCTTTCACTGCTGATATCATCATATGCTCCATCATAACATACCCGCTGAACTGATAAAAGCCGAAACCCGAGTCGATGTCAGTTGCATCAGCATCTTCGTAATGATACAATCGGGTGGTTTGAATTCGTTTTTGGCATATACATAAGAAGAGGTATTTATGATTCAGAAAAGAGAAGACGTCCGGAACGTTGCGATCATTGCACACGTTGACCACGGCAAAACCACCCTGGTTGACGGCCTTCTGCATCAGAGCGGCGTATTCCGTGAGAATCAGGCAGTTGCGGAGCGTGTCATGGACTCCGGTGCCATCGAGCGTGAACGCGGCATCACCATCACCAGCAAAAATACTGCCGTCAATTACAACGGCATCAAGATCAATATTCTCGACACCCCCGGCCATGCCGATTTCGGCGGTGAGGTAGAGCGTGTCCTCAAGATGGTGGACGGCGTTATCCTCGTTGTCGATGCTTTCGAGGGACCGATGCCGCAGACTCGTTTCGTACTTTCCAAGGCAATGGCTCTTGGCCTTTCCGTTATCGTCTGCATCAACAAGATCGACCGCCCCGGCGCTCGTCCCACGCAGGTTATCGATGAGGTACTGGAGCTCCTGATGGATTTGGGCGCGAATGATGAGCAGCTGGACTGCCCGTTTGTTTTCGCATCTGCAAAGTCCGGCATTGCAACCTTGGATCTTGGCAGCCCGGGCGTATCCATGAAGCCTCTGTTCGAGACCATCATCGATCACATTCCTGCTCCGGAGGGCGATCCCGATGCCACCACGCAGGTACTGATCTCCACCATCGACTACAATGACTACGTCGGCCGCATCGGCGTCGGTAAGGTATCCAATGGCTCCATTCGGGTTGGCCAGGATGTTGTTCTCGTGAACCATCACGATCCTGACAAACGCGTCAAGTGCCGTGTCAACACACTGTATGAGTTCGAGGGGCTGCAGAAGGTTCCGGTTCAGGAGGCCAACATGGGTTCCATCGTTGCCATCTCCGGCATCGAGCAGATGCACATCGGTGATACGCTGTGCGGTCCTGACAAGGTAGATCCGATTCCGTTCCCGAAGATTGAAGAGCCGACCATCTCCATGACCTTCAACGTCAACGACTCTCCTCTTGCCGGCAAGGATGGAAAATATATCACCTCCCGCCATATTCGCGATCGTCTGTACCGCGAGCTGAACACAGACGTTTCGCTCCGCGTTGAAGATACAGATACCACAGATTCCTTCAAGGTATCCGGCCGCGGTGAGCTGCATCTGTCCGTCCTCATTGAAACGATGCGCCGTGAGGGTTATGAGTTTGCTGTTTCCAAGGCAGAGGTTATTTATCAGACAGATGAGAACGGCAAGCGTCTCGAGCCCATGGAGCAGTGCATCATCGACGTTCCCGAGGAATTCTCCGGCAATGTCATCCAGGTTCTCGGTCAGCGTAAGGGTGAGCTCTTGTCCATGGGACAGGCAAACGGCGGCTATACGCGTCTCGAGTTCAAGATTCCGTCCCGCGGCCTTATCGGCTACCGCGGCCAGTTCATGACAGATACCAAAGGAAATGGCATCATGAACACTATTTTTGCCGGATATGAGCCGTACAAGGGTGACATCACTTACCGCAAGCAGGGATCCCTCATTGCCTTTGAGAACGGCCAGGCGGTTACCTACGGTCTCTTCAATGCGCAGGAGCGCGGTATCCTCTTCATCGGAGCCGGTGAGGACGTATACTCCGGCATGATCATCGGTGAGTCCGGCAAATCCGAGGATATTGAGGTCAATGTCTGCAAGACCAAGCATCTGACCAACACCCGTACCTCCTCCAGTGACGAGGCGCTTCGTCTCGTTCCGCCCAAGATCATGAGCCTGGAGCAGGCCATCGAGTACGTCGATACGGATGAGCTTCTGGAGATTACTCCTTCTCATCTGCGCCTTCGCAAGAAGATTCTGGATCCCAGACTGAGAAAGCGCGCCGGGTTCTCGAAGTAAGCAGCATTTTCTGTGCCAGAATTGCTTTTCGAAGCCCCCGACGTAAATCGTTCTCTGGTTATATATTTCTACTTATTGCAAAAGGATGCATCTCAATGATCGAGATGCATCCTTTCTTTTTACTTGATAAAACGATGGTTTCCACCAGCTCCGACAGGCGCTCCTTCTTCAAGTCAGCCCCCTTCTTCCCCAGTTGCTCTCCCCATCTTTTCAGCCACCGCCGTCAGAATGTACTCGTTCAGGCTCATTCCTGCCGCCTTGGCAGCTTCCTTGATTTCATCCTTGCGGCCCTTGGGAGCCATCAATCCGATTCGGTCATAATTCTGCCTGT
>CAYLUU010000015.1:0-31555 GCA_964386925.1 uncultured Sarcina sp.
TGTCTTAAGAGGAGGCATGTGAATATATGACACTGACGAGTAAATCAATTCTGGGCTATACCCCGCAGTATCTGACTCTGGACGGCGAGCCGTGGTTCCCGCTGATGGGCGAGATCCATTACAGCCGTGTGGAGCAGGCACGCTGGGAAGAGGAGCTGTACAAGATGAAAGCCGGCGGCATTGATCTGGTGTCTGCCTATACCATCTGGATCCATCATGAGGAGGTGGAGAATGAGTGGGATTTCAGCGGCAGCCGTGATCTGCGTGCCTTCCTGAAGACCATTCAGAAGTGCGGTATGCATTGTGTACTGCGGATCGGCCCCTGGGCGCATGGCGAGGTACGGAACGGCGGCTTCCCGGATTGGCTGATGGAGAAGGAGCAAAAAGGACTTCTGACAACCAGAACCAACGACTCCGCCTATCTGGATGAGGTTCGAAAGTTCTATGGAAAGATTGCCGAGCAGGCGAAGGGACTTCTTCTGGAGGACGATGGTCCTATTGCAATGATCCAGATTGAGAACGAGTATGGCCATGTCGGCGGACGTACCGGAGAAGAGGGCGAGGAGCATATGCGGACGCTCCGCCAGCTCGCAGAGGAGGCCGGACTTAAGGTACAGGTTTACACGGCAACCGGCTGGGGAGGAGCCGTCACAGGCGGCATGCTGCCTGTGATGGGCGGCTACTGCGAGGCTCCGTGGGACCAGAGACTGACGGAGATTGAGCCTTCCGGAAACTATCTGTTCACGGAAGAGCGGAATGACCACAACATCGGTTCTGATCATGGTCTCGGTGTGGGAATTACCTTTGATATGAAGATGTTCCCGTATCTGACGGCGGAGCTGGGCGGCGGACTGCAGGTAACCAAGCACCGCAGACCGGTCGCGACCGGCAGGGACACTGAGGCAATGACCATGGTGAAGCTGGGCAGCGGCTGCAACCTACTCGGCTACTACATGTATCACGGCGGGACGAATCCGGAAGGGAAGCTGACAACGCTGCAGGAATCCAGGGAGACCGGTTATCCCAACGATCTGCCGGTGAAGTCCTATGACTTCAATGCGCCGATCCGGGAGTACGGACAGCTGTCGGACAGCTACCGGAGAATCCGCAGACTTGCCATGTTCGTGCATGACTACGGACAAGATCTGGCAGCGACATCCTATATCCCGCAGCCGGGCAATCCTGAGAAAGTAGATGATCTGGAACATCTGCGCACGGCAGTTCGGTATAATGCGGCAACCGGGCAGGGATATTATTTCGTCAATAATTATGTGCGGCACTATGAGACACCGGAGTATAAGGGAGCTGAGCTGAAGGCGTACGGCACAGACGAACAGGCAGTGCTGGCGGATTATGGCAGACAGAATGTGGCGGCCGGAAGTTATTATTTCTATCCCTTCCATATGCCTCTTGGCGAAAACGCAGTACTGGAGCAGGCACATGCGGTTCCGCTGTGCTGCCTGCGCGATGAGAACGGCAAGCCGGACACCTATGTGTTCTATACGAAGGATGGCGTGGAGCCGGCATATCAGATCAGCGGAGAGCTCGGAGACATTGAGATTCTCACACTGACCGAAGAGGAAGCGCTGCAGGCGCAGAAGCTGGTACTGGGCGGCCGCGAGGTGCTGGTAATCAGCAAGACAGATTTCTATCAGTCTCAGGAGGACCTTACGAAGGGAACAGCCCATGGCCTCCTTCGCACTGCATCGAGTGTAGAAACGGCGCTGCGCTGTTATCCGGAAAAGGCAGAGGCTGATTTGCAGACGAAGATTGCGGCAGTTACGGGGCAGAAGATGGAGAATCCGATTCACTGTGAGGTGACAGGAGAGACGAGCCGCACAGACGGCAGCGATCTGACTGTGCAGATCCATGTGGAAGGAATCGCTGATGAACTGAACGAGGCATTGCTGTGTGTTGCCTATGAGGGTGAGTCAGCAGAGGTTTATCAGAACGGAAAGCTGATTGGGGACAGCTTCTACACCGGACAGATCTGGGAGATCGGATTAAAGCGGTTTGCAGAGAGCGGAGCAGTGGATTTGACTATCGTAATCCATCCTCTGCAGGAGAAAGCACTGATGTATCTGGAAACCTGGCCGGAGATGGAGAATCATATGGCCTGCCGCGTGAAGAGTGTAACGACAGAAGCCGTGATGCGTATCGAACTGTAGAGAAATCAGCTGCAAGGGGGTAAATAAAATGGAAGCAAAATACATTATCGGAACAAAGGAGAATCGGGAATTCCTTCAGGCTGCAAGGGACGAGCTCCTGGCATTTGGACATCAGTTTCCGTCGCCGACCGGCGGCGCGTATTGGCTGGGAGATGACGGAACGCCGTGGAAGGATCGGAACCGCGAGACCTGGATCACATCTCGCATGATTCATGTGTACAGCCTGGGAACGCTCCTGGGACATCCCGGGAGCGAGGGACTGGTGGACGCTGGTCTGAAGGGACTTCTGGGCGAACTGCATGATAAGGAGCATGACGGCTGGTATGCGAGCGTGACAGCGGACGGACAGCCGGTCGGTCCGAAGCAGTGCTATGCCCATGCCTTTGTCATTCTGGCATCGACGAGTGCACTGCTCGCCGGCAGACCCGGGGCGCAGGAGCTGCTGGACCATGCCAAAGAAGTGTATGACCGGTATTTTTGGCGGGAGAATGAGGGACTTTCTGCGGACACCTGGAACACGGAGTTTACTGAACTGGATACCTACCGCGGCGTGAATGCGAACATGCATACTGTGGAGGCCTTCCTGGCTGTCGCAGATGCGACAAATGACGAAACCTATCGCGCCCGCGCGGGACGCATTGTGGATCATGTCGTTGCCTGGGCGAAGGCGAATGACTGGAGAATTCCGGAGCATTTTGACAGCGACTGGAATGCAGATCTGGAATGCAATAAGGACAAGCCGGACGATCCGTTCAAGCCCTACGGCGCGACACCGGGACACGGCATCGAGTGGGCTCGTCTGATCACGCAGTGGACATTGTCCACTTATGGCAAAAAAGCGGATGGGGCTCTGCCGGCTGAGGCGGTCCTCTACATCGAGGCTGCTGAGGCACTGTTCACTCGCGCTGTGCAGGATGGCTGGAATGCCGACGGAGCACCGGGCATTGTCTACACGACAGACTGGATCGGGAAGCCTGTGGTACATGATAGGATGCACTGGACACTGGCAGAGGGAATCAATACCGCCGCTGTGCTGCATCAGGTGACCGGAAAGGGTGTCTATGCAGATTATTACAGCAGCTTTCTGCAGTATCTGGACGAGATCGTGATGGATCACGTCAACGGATCCTGGTTCCATCAGCTGGATCAGAACAACCAGGTTCTGAGAACGGTATGGCCGGGCAAATCAGATCTGTACCATGCACTGCAGTCCATGCTGATCCCGTATTATAGCGCCGATCTCTCGATTGCAAAGGCGGTGAAGGAGAACAAGACCGTCTGAGACAGCGGGGGCGAAAAGTCCGCTTGCCCCTGATATCATCATATGATGAAAGACAATAAGATTGATTCACTGAGCCTGATTCGATTCCTGCGTGGAATCGGATCAGGTTTTTTGCTAAGGAAATGCTGATTAAATCAGCATTTCCCTAAAGCTTCCATTTCTGCTCGTGCAGGCACCATAACAAATAAAAAGCAGCGTTTTCTTAGACGACGCACAGGCAGTATCCTCGGCAGAGGCGTGTGGCAGATACAAGGGCTCTCTACGCCACTTAGCAGGAACAAACACGAATGATAGAATAGAAAAGATTCTCAATATTATAAAAGGCGAGAAGAAATAACTGCAATAAAGAAAAGCAAGCGTGTGTTGATTGATAATTGTTCGGGGGTAGAGCCTCCTGGGAGGAGAAGGTAGTGAGCGTTGGAACGATGCTCTCTGATCTTTTAAGCCAGGCCAGCGAGTCTAAAAATTACATCATACGGGAAACCGGCATTGACAGGTCCACCTTCTATCAGATTTTAAGGGGAAGCCGAGTTGCTACAGAGGAGCAGCTGGAGGCAATCTGCCGTTTTATCGATGCAGATCAGGAAACGTATAGTAAGCTGATTGATCAGTACGAACAGGAGAGGGCCGGCGACAAGGCGGAGCAGCGCAGAAACGTTCGTCGATTCATCAATGCATTGTCAGGAGAGGGAGCGCCGCTTCCGGAATCCGCAGAGGCGGAGGCACTGCAGCGTTTTGTCAGCAGGGAGAAGGAAGAAGGCAACGCAGAATTCTGTATGTTCCTGCCGTCCAACAGCAAATGGGCAGCGATGCTGTACCGCGTGATTGAGAGTCTGTCGTTTGAAGTCGGCGAGGCCGAGCTGAGGCAGCTCATCGCAGAGGAGACGCCGGGCCGGGATATTGTGGAGAGTCTTCGGCGCCTGAATGAGTGGTTCGGTTACCTGAAGAGTCAGAAGGCAAGGTTTCATGCCTATTCTCTTCGAGCCAGAACAGAGGGTCTTTACACCTGTGCGTTTCCCTATTACATCGTCGGTGAGAATTCATTGGTGCTGATCAGCTTTGATGAGGAGCAGTTCGCTGTGATTTATGATATGCCGGTTATAAGGGCATATCAGGATAACTTTGACCGACTTACGAGAGGGGCAATTGAGGTTGCGTCTACGGAGAGCAGCCAGGGAGAGACCATCGAATCACTCCTGGGATTATGGAGAGGACTGTCGGAGGACGCCTACCTTCTCACACCGAAGCCATGTCTTTGGCTGAGCAATGACAAGGAGATGGTGAACAGATATCTGAAGGATAACGGGCTTTTGGATTATGGTCAGGCAGTGCAGCGTCTGAACTGGAGGGAATTCACAACACAGTCCGGCGTAGATGACCTTATGGAAAATGAAATGCGCTGGGAGGGGGAGTTTGAAATCCGGCTGGACGCAGAGGATAAAGAGAGAATCCGAAGGAATCTGGAGGATCGGCGGGATCAGAGCTTTTTCCTGTTGGACGAATCCAGAATTCATGTGCCGAAGGACTGGCAGCTGATCCTGGTTCGGCATCATGGTGCAATGTTCATTCCGTATGGCTGCGCGAATTTCCGCCTGTATATTACCAGCAGTGAAGTGGTGGAGGCACTGGGCGAGTGGTTTGAGAGCCGGGTGAACAGCATTAACAACGACATCGTGAGAAAAGAAAAACCGTTCTGGATGGAACGGATGAAAGGGGAGGCATGACTGGCCGGTCATGCCTCCTTTTTTGCAATAAATCGATTTTCGAAGAAACGAATGGGGACTATACTAATGGGTAATACGGCCATGCAGCGAATACATCAGACATAAGATGGCTGTATCGAAGCCAAACGAAAAGAAACGGAGCCCAAAAGCAGTATCACTGCGAACAGATATCTGCCGGGAACAAGACCCGCAGGGAGTAGAACAAAACTATGAAAATCGTACTGGAGAACCTGACAAAGAGATTTCCCAATCGTGATCGTCACAAGGAAGAGGTGACCGCAGTGGACCGGTTCAGCTTTGAAATTCCGGATGGCGAGCTGGTGAGCCTGCTGGGACCTTCCGGCTGCGGCAAGAGCACGACGCTGAACATGATCTGCGGGCTGGAGACACCGACGGAAGGGAAGATCTATTTTGGAGATGAGGATGTGACGAACCTCCCGCCGGAGAATCGCGGCGTAGGGATGGTGTTCCAGAGCTATGCACTGTATCCGCACCTCACAGTGCGCAAGAATATCCTCTTCCCGCTGGAGAACCTGACGGGGAAGGATCGTCTGTCGAAGGAAGAGATGAACCGACGGGCAGAGGCAGCGGCGGCGCTCGTGCAGATCAGTGATTATATGGAACGCAAGCCGAAGGAGCTCTCCGGCGGTCAGCAGCAGCGCGTCGCAATTGCCCGCGCACTGGTAAAGCAGCCGAAGGTCCTGCTCCTGGATGAGCCGCTGTCTAATCTGGACGCCCGCCTGCGCATTCAGACGAGGGCCGAGATCCGGCGGATTCAGCAGGAAACCGGCATCACGACCGTGTTCGTTACACACGATCAGGAGGAAGCCATGAGCATCTCGGATCGCATGGTGGTGATGAAGGACGGCATTCTGCAGCAGATTGGGCGGCCGCAGGAAATTTATGATGCACCGGCGAATCAGTTCGTGGCAAAATTCCTGGGCAACCCGCCCATCAATCTCTTCGAAGGTAAGCTCTGCGGCCGCAAGGTGTATGTGGGAGATGAGCTCTTACTGGAACTGCCGGAGCGCCTGTCCGTAGAGGAAAAAGCAGCTAATACAGGGATGACGCACGGAAATACGAAGGTAGATATCCATGACACGCAGATTGCAGGGAATACGAGTGAGAGAGATCACGAACGCGTAGATTCTATCCGCCGCATCATGATCGGCATCCGTCCGGAGGGGCTGGTGCCGACGGAGAACGGGACACTCTGCTGCCGGCTGCAGTCGGTGGAGGTCATGGGACGCGACACCAGTGTGGTAGCAGTACACGAAAGCGCTGAGGGCGGGAGCCTTCGGGCAATCCTCTCCGGAGAAGATCAGGTGCCGATGATGGGCGAAGAGATCCGTTTTGCCGTGAAGCCGCACAAGGTGTTCCTGTTCGATGCGGGGAGCGGCGCGACTATCTGCAACGGCTTGGGGGAGCTTGGGATGAGCGCAGCGACAGCCGGAACCAAGACTTCAAAGAATGCCGGAAACCAAACGGCGGAGAACACAGGAACAGGCGAAGCGGTGAACACGAGTGAGGTAACAAACGCATGAAACAGAATAAAAAAGCCTGGCTCTACCTCCTGCCGTCCCTGATCTTCCTGGCCGTGTTCATGATCTATCCCCTGTTCGACGTGGTGGTCTATTCACTGGAGGAGGGATACAACTCGGCCTCCCAGTCCTACTGGGGGACGGGACTCTATAATTTCTCTTATGTTCTGCGGGATCCGTATTTTCTGCAGGCATTGAAGAATACCTTTCTGATCGTGATTGTGACGGTTCCGGTCTCCACGGGACTGGCACTTCTGATTTCGCTGGGACTGAGCTCCATTACCAAGCTGAAGGAGCTGTTCCAGACGATCTTCTTCCTGCCGTACGTGACCAATACATTGGCGGTGGGTCTTGTGTTCATGATCCTGTTCAAGAAGACGGCCTATTCCGATGGCTTCGTCAATTCGCTGATCCGCGCCTTCGGTGGGAACACGGTGGATTTCATCGATGGTCCCTACTGGGCGAAGCTCCTCGTGATGTGCATCTACACCATCTGGATTGTGATGCCGTTCAAGATTCTGATTCTGACGAGCGCGCTGGCCAGTGTGAATCCGGACTATTACAAGGCGGCGAGGGTGGATGGAACGCGGAGCTTTCGCATTTTCTATAAGATCACATTGCCGATGATCGCTCCGATGATTTCATATCTGGTGATCACGGGCTTTATCGGCGCGTTCAAGGCCTACAGCGATGAGGTCGCGATATTCGGAACGAATCTGAATGCGGCGGGAATGAATACCATCGTGGGCTATGTGTATGACATGCTCTATGGAGAGAGCGGCGGTTATCCGTCCTACGCATCCGCGGCAGCTCTGATCCTGTTCGCGATAGTCTTCACGATTACGGTTATCAATCTGATGATATCAGGATCCTCCGGTTCCCGGTCACGCAGCTGACGGCATGCCGTGGCATAA
Organism: uncultured Sarcina sp.; assembly: GCA_964386925.1. GTDB lineage: Bacteria > Bacillota > Clostridia > Lachnospirales > Lachnospiraceae > CAG-791. Next base: position 7,630 of record CAYLUU010000015.1, read on the forward strand.
GTGGCATGGATGTCACGTAGTTTGCAGTATGCCGTGCTGCAGATAACTGCCGGGAATGAGGCCTGGCAGGATGGTAAGTGAGAGAAGAGAATGAATACAGGAAATTATCAGCAAATCGAACAGCGCTCTCGCAGGAACCGGAAGATCCGGCTGGGCATCACCTATGTGCTGCTGGGATTCTGGGCACTGTGGGTGCTCTTCCCGTTCTACTGGATGGTACTGACCTCCTTTAAGAGCTACAGCTCCTACAACGCGGAGTATATTCCGAAGCTCTATGCATCGAATCCGACCCTGCAAAATTACGTGGATGCCTTCACACAGGTGCCGCTGGGACGATATTTTCTTAATTCCATTATCTTCACCGTGGCAACGACGGCGATCATGCTGGTGGTGACGGTACTGTCTGCCTATGCCTTTGCAAGGCTGGAATTCCGCGGCAAGAATCTCGTCTTCACGCTGTACCTGTCACTGATGATGATCCCCAGTGAGCTGGTGGTCATCACCAACTACGTAACGATTACGAACTGGAACCTGCGCAACACCTATCTGGGACTCATTCTGCCGAGCGTGACCTCGGTCTTCTATATTTATCTGCTGAAGGAGAACTTTGAACAGATCCCGTCGGAGCTGTACAAAGCGGCGAAGGTGGACGGAACCTCGGACCTGCGGTATCTGTGGAAGGTCATGATACCAATCTGCCAGCCGACCATTGTCACGATCACAATTCTGAAGGTGATCGAGTGCTGGAATTCCTATGTGTGGCCGCGGCTGATCACGGATGATGCGAACTATTATCTGGTGTCCAACGGCATTCAGGAGCTGCGGGAGAACGGACTTGGGCGCGAGAATATCCCGGCCATGATGGCGGCCGTAGTTGCGATCTCGGTACCGCTGGTGGTGCTGTTCCTTATTTTCCATAAGAAGATTATGGCGGGCGTTTCGCAGGGAGGAACCAAGGGATGAAGAAATGCAGAACGTTCGGAATGTCGGATGGAGAACAGGGGTGTGAAAATGCTGCTATGCAGGAGCAACAGGCCAGGACGCCTTGGAGTAGGAACAAAAAGATGACAGGAAGATACGGTTCACGAATGGGCGCCCTGATGCTGGCAGGGATCCTGACTATGTCGGCGCTAGGGCTGACCGGTTGTCACGGCTCCAAAGGCAAGGCGGCATTCACTGTCCCGGAGACCTTCGATGAGAGCAGTCAGTACGAGATCACCTTCTGGGCGAAGAACGATACGAACAAGAACCAGACGGCGGTGTACCAGCAGGCGATCGAGGACTTTGAGGAGCTGTACCCGAACATCACAGTCAACCTGAAGCTGTATACCGATTACACGAAGATTTACAACGATGTCATCACGAACATCGCAACGGACACGACGCCGAACGTCTGCATCACCTATCCGGACCACATCGCTACCTATATGACCGGAACGAATGAGGTGGCGGCGCTGGATGAACTGTTCACTGACGAGCGGTATGGGTTCGGCGGCAGTGAGCTGCGTTACGACGGGCCGACTAAGGAGGAGATTATCCCACAGTTCCTGGAGGAGTGCGAGATTCAGGGCGAGCATTACGCGATCCCCTTCATGCGCTCCACGGAGGCCGTATATGTGAACGTAGACATGGTGGAAGCTCTCGGCTACACCATGCCGGAGACGCTGACCTGGGATTTCATGTTCGAGGTGGCGGAGGCTGCGATGGAGCAGAACGCGGACGGCACCTACAAGGTGAACGGACAGAATGTGCTGATCCCGATCATCTACAAATCCACGGACAACATGATGATCCAGTGGCTGCAGCAGGTAAGCGGCGGCTACTCCACGGAGTCAGGGGAGATCAATCTGTTCAATGACACCACAACGCAGATTCTGGAAACCGTAGCGGAGCATGCCGCCACCGGTGCCTTCTCCACCTTCAAAATATCGAGCTATCCTGCCAACTTCCTCAACGCCGGGCAGTGCATCTTCGCCATCGACTCCACGGCGGGAGCGACCTGGATGGGATCGGATGCGCCGCTCTCTGACATCAGTGAGGATGCAGTGAAGGAATTCAACATCCAGGTCTGCATGGTGCCGCAGGCGGATCCGGAGAATCCGCAGATGATCTCGCAGGGACCGTCGATCTGTATCTTCAATAAAGAAGATCCGCAGGAGGTGCTCGCCTCCTGGCTCTTCGCACAGTACCTTCTGACGAATAAGGTCCAGCTGGGATATGCGGAGACGGAAGGATACGTGCCCGTGACCTCCAAGGCTCAGGGCAGCGAGGAATATCAGGAATATCTGGCGGAAAGGGGCACAGACGATGAGCATTACAGCGTTAAGATCGATGCATCGAAGCTATTGCTCGACAATGTGGAGTACACCTTTACCACACCGGTGTTCAACGGATCGGCATCGCTGCGTCTGGCAGCAGGATCGCTCATCGAATCGGTGACGAAGGCAGAGCGGCGGCATCAGACGGTAGACGAGACCTACATTCAGGAACTGTATGAGGAAACCTCCAGCATGTACAAGCTGGATCAGATCTCTGCCTCGGTTTCTGCAGGGAGCAGCTCCGAAGACCTGGGACCGCTGCCTGCAGGCTCGAAGGCACTGCTGGGAACGCTGGCCGCGGCGTGGGTGTTGATCCTCACAGTGGCAGTGAAGCGGAGAATAAGGAAGCAGTGTTTATAGGATGCAGCGCAGGCATCTGTTGTTGAACAAAAAGGAACATCGTGGTATAAGAACACATGGAACTGCGCCGGGTGACGGACTAGGTGCGCGGAACCCGGGTTGACGCGTCTGCTGCGCTGCTGTGTGGCAATCCGAATAGCAAAAGCGGCGCGGAAAAGAGGAATTAATTATGAAAAAGACACTGGCAACCGTTCTGGTATCTGCAATGGTAATCGGCCTTGCAGGATGCGGAGCAAGCTCTGACAACACTGCTGCAGAGAGCACCACGGAGGCTGCAACAGAGGCAGTAACCGAGGCGGTGACGGAAGCTTCTACCGAGGAAGCTGCTGAAGAGGCAACAACCGAGGCCGCTGCAGACGAGAAGTCTGAGGGCGTTATGACCTATGCGGAGTACGTAGCAGCAGATGTGGACACCGAGGTCACCATTGAGACCTACATCCAGGCAAAGCAGGGCTGGTGGGAGAACGAAGGCGTCGGCGTTGCTACCTTCTATACCCAGGATCAGGACGGCGGCTATTTCCTGTACAACATGCCTTGCTCTGAGGAAGAGTACAATGACGAGCTGACAGTCGGCACGAAGATCAAGGTAACCGGCTACAAGTCTGAGTGGTCCGGTGAGGTAGAGATCACGGATGCAACCTTTGAGGTTGAGGAAGGTGAGTACACGGCAGAGCCTGCTGATGTAACCGATCTTCTTGGCAGCGATGAGCTGACAGATTATATGAACCAGTACGTTGCAGTGAACGATCTGACAGTAGCAGCCAGCACCGATGCAGACGGCAACGAGGTAGCTTATCTGTATAACTACGATGGATCCGGCTCTCAGGGTGATGATCTGTATTTCAACGTTACGGCAGGTGATGAGACCTATACCTTCACGGTAGAGTCCTATCTGTGCGGCTCTGACACCGATGTATACAAGGCAGTAGAAGGTCTGAATGTCGGCGACACCATCGACATTGAAGGCTTCCTGTACTGGTACAACGGAGCACAGCCTCACGTGACCAGCGTAACAGTGAAGTAATTCGGATCAGGAGACAGACAAAACAATTTTCTGTCTGCCAGCTTCGAACGGGAATGGTTTGAAGTTGGCGGCTTGGGATGAGCTATGACAAGTGGCACCGCAGGAAACTGCGGTGCCGCTTTTATTATCCTATGATCATTCGCACCCACGTTCCGGTAATGATTTCTTCATACTTTCTTTAGAGAATTACCATTGTGACCAGCGGTCAGTTTTAATATAATGAAACTATTCAGAGCCACTCCGAATAGGAGAAGATGCCATCGGGCATCTTCGAGTATCGTTTTGCGAATGGGCTCTGAATAGTTAAATATAGTGTGATTAAGTACAGGCATACTGACAACGAAGATCACAAACGGAGGTAATGCATATGTATTATTCCAGTGGTAACTATGAAGCTTTTGTTCGCCCGTTAAAGCCGGAGGGCGTGGATAACAAGTCAGCCTATATCGTAGGCTCCGGACTGGCGGCCTTGTCTGCTGCCTGCTATCTGGTAAGAGACGGTCAGATGAAGGGCGAGAACGTACATATTCTGGAGAAGGAGAATGTTCCCGGTGGAGCGTGCGATGGTCTGTATTTCAACAACGTTGGCTATGTGATGCGCGGCGGCCGCGAAATGGACAACCATTTCGAGTGCATGTGGGATCTGTTCCGTTCGATTCCGTCCATCGAGACGCCCGGTGTCAGCGTGTTGGATGAGTATTACTGGCTGAATAAAAAGGACCCTAACTATTCTCTGTGCCGTGCCACAGAGAAACGCGGTCAGGATGCCCACACAGATAAGAAATTCGGACTCTCGAACAAGGGCTGCATGGAAATCCTGAAGCTCTACATGACGCAGGATGAGGATCTATACAACAAACGGATCAATGAGATCTTCGACGAAGAAGTCTTCAATTCCAACTTCTGGCTGTACTGGAGAACGATGTTTGCCTTCGAGAACTGGCACTCGGCCCTGGAGATGAAGCGCTATCTGCAGAGATATGTGCACCACATCGGCGGCCTGCCGGATTTCACGGCACTGCGCTTTACCAAATACAACCAGTATGAGTCTATGATCCTCCCGATGATCAATTATCTGAAGAGCTTCGGCGTTGACTTTGAATACGGCGTTAAGGTGGACAATGTGACCTTTGACATTCAGCCGGATCGCAAAGTGGCCACAGGTATAGAGGTCACACGGAACGGCAAGGAAGAGACCATTCCGCTGACCGAAAATGATCTGGTATTCATCACCAACGGCGGCTGCGTGGAAAACGCGACGATGGGAAGTCAGAACACACCGGCGGCCTACGATCCTGATCTGAAAAAAGGCGGCGGCTGGGATATGTGGCATCGCATTGCGCTGCAGGATGAGTCCTTTGGACATCCGGAGAAATTCGATTACGATCCGGAGCAGACCAACTGGATGAGCGCAACGGTCACTACACTGGACGAGAAGGTGCTCCCTTATATTAAGAACATCTGCCACCGGGATCCTCTCAGCGGTGGTGTCGTTACCGGCGGTATTGTCACCGTTAAGGATTCCTCCTGGCTGCTGTCCTGGACCATCAATCGGCAGCCGCAGTTCCGCAGCCAGCCGAAGGGCCAGTGCCTGGTATGGGTTTATGCACTGTTTTCGGATGTGCCGGGTGATTATGTGAAGAAGCCGATGCGTGAGTGCACCGGTAAGGAGATCTGCGAGGAGTGGCTGTACCATCTGGGCGTTCCGTTCGAGGAGATCGAGGAGCTGGCAGAGAACAGCTGCAATACGGTTCCGGTCATGATGCCGTACATTACAGCGTTCTTCATGCCGAGGGAAAAGGGCGACCGGCCGGATGTTGTGCCGAAGGGCGCCGTGAACTTTGCTTTCCTGGGACAGTTCGCAGAGACGCCTCGTGATACGATCTTCACAACAGAGTATTCCATCCGCACTGGTATGGAGGCAGTATATACGCTGCTGAATATAGACCGTGGTGTTCCGGAGGTCTGGGGCAGCACATATGATGTGCGCGACCTGCTGCACGCAACGGTGGCACTGCGCGATGGACGGCCTCTGAATGACGGATCCATGGGACCCGTTGTGGATACAGCAGTGAAGGCTGTAATGCCGAAGATCAGGGGAACCGAGATCGAGAAGCTCCTGAAGAGGTATCACGTCATCGAAGAGAAGGAAGGCAGTTCGAGTTCAGTACGTGAGTTTGCCAAAGAGCACAAGACAGCCATCGCTGCCGGCGCAGCCGCAGCGGCCGGAGCTGCCGGCCTCCTGGCAGGAATCATGTCAGGGAAGGGCAAAAAGAAGTAACAAAGAAAGATAAGAAAAGAAATGACCGCCCACTCCGGTTAAAAGTGACGATCATTTCTTGACATGATTTTTATTCGGGGCTAACCGTTTATCGGTAGCCCTTTCTTTATTCTACGCGATAACCCGTGGCTTCCAAAGTAGAACGATCAGTCTGCCTCCCGCAGACGATAACCAACCCCCGCCTCCGTGAAGATATATTCCGGTTCGGCGGGGTTTTTCTCGATTTTACGGCGAATATTGGCCATGTTCACACGGAGAATCTTGTTGTCGGATTTCATGTTGGGGCCCCAGATCTCCTGCATAATGGTGTCGTAGGTGATGACGCGGCCGGAATATTTGGCCAGAAGAGTGACAATGCGATACTCGTTCTGCGTCAGGTGGACATCCTCGCCGCAGATGTAAACGCGGTGCTTGGAGAAATCAATGCTGAGATCCCCACTCCGGAACTGCTCGCTGTTAGCAAGGGCACCCTGTGCGACTGTGTGCGCATGGCGCAGCGCGGTCCGGATCCTGGCGAGAAGCTCTGATGTTCCGAAAGGCTTGGTGATGTAATCGTCCGCGCCGAGATCGAAGGCCTGCACCTTGTCCGTCTCATGATCACGCGCAGAAACCACCAGAATCGGCATGGTCGACCAGCTGCGAATCTGCCGGATAATCTCCACGCCGTCCATATCCGGAAGACCGAGATCGAGAATCAGCAGATCCGGACACTGTGAGGAGGCGATGCTCAAAGCCTCCGCGCCGGTGCGCGCAATGAAGACTTCATAATTGTTGGCCCGCAGAACGGCCTTCATCAGGTTGATGATACTGTTGTCGTCCTCGATGATGAGAATGCTGTCACGAATCTGCATGGAATCCTCCGTTGAAAATTTCACTACCTGTCACACGTGTCCGTGCCCTCTGCAAGCGGCAGCTCGAACCAGACGCTGGCGCCGCCGTGCTCCAGATTATGAGCTCCCATCGTGCCGCCGTGTGCCTGTACGATGGACATGCACACAGAAAGCCCGATCTGCATGTGATGTGAATTGTCCGTATCCTTGGCGTGCAGCGGCAGCGTCCCGTCAAAGAGATGCGGGAGCGTCTGCTGCGAAATGCCGACGCCGTTGTCCTCCACAGAGAAAACAGCACGATTCCCCAGCCGGGTCACGCGAATGGTGATCTGCGTTGTGCCCTCTCCGTGCATCACAGAATTGTCCATGAGATTGATGAGAACCTGCTCGATGAGAATGGGATCCATAGGAACGAGCAGTACTTCATCGGGAACACGAACCGATACTGGGATGTCGGAGCAGTGCTTTTTAAACTTCTGCACCGCGCTGCTGATCACCTCCTCAGCGAGCTCCTCAGATTTCGTAATCCTGGCATCGCCTCCGTTCATCCTGGTGATGGAGAGAATGTTCTCGACAATGCGGTTCAGCCACTGTGCCTCCGTGCGGATGTCGCCGGTGAGCATCCTTTTCTGCTCATCCGTCAGGGTGTCGTAATTGTCCAGAATAGCGGAAGCGGAACCGACAATCGAAGTCAGCGGAGTGCGGATGTCGTGCGAGACAGACCGCAGAAGATTGGCACGCAGCTGCTCACGCTCCATCTGAAGTCGAATTTGCTCCTGCTGCTTGATCTGCGTGGTAAGTGCACTGACAATGACGGTCACCGTGAGCATGACAGCAAAGGTCAGCGGGTAGCCGGTAAGTGTGAAATTAAGTCTTAAATACGGATAGGTAAAAATGCAGTTTACGCCGAACACAGAGAGAAACGAAGCCGCCAACCCATACCAGTATCCGTCGGTATAGCGGGAAATGATGACAATTGCCAGCACGAAAATAAGCGGCACGTGATTGTCGGTGGAAACGAACAGGTGAATAACCGCGCAGAACAGACTCGTTCCTGCAAGAACGAGTGCCGTGAACAGAACATTGCGGAGCACAGACTGCGTCCCGGAAGACGCAGTCTCGGTATGCCTTGTGGCAGATGCCTTGCCTTGTGCCATGTGGGACCTCACATAACCTCATATATATTCGGCAATGGAAATCATCCAGCCAGGTGACAGAGCAGGATGCGGATGCCCGACGGAGAAAACCGGCAAGGCTCCGACCAGTCCCTGGTACTTAGATGATGTCACATAAGGATCGACTCACCCGTCTTCGCCTTGCGCAGAATCTTCCAGATCAGATAAGCCGGCAAGCCGATGACAACGTACATGGTAGCCGAAACGCCGAAAACAGTTTCAATGATGATCATTAACAAAACGAGCAAATTCATGATGTGATCCTCCCTAAACCCTCAATTAACCAGTAGATAGCCGGTAGATTTCAATTCGATGAAACCCGCGGCTTTTCAAAACCATCGGGAGAATATCACGAGTAAATTCGCTCAACCACCATTATAGCAGAGGCTTAGCATGGACTTGACAGGGCAGACGGGTTTCTTAGCAGAACTGTAGCACATAACTGTGGCTACATGGGTGATACATTGCCGCCTGGCTGGGGTGCGAACAAAAACTACATAAAGTGGGCCGATCTTAGATGGTGGTTTAGTGATGTTATAGAGCACCGTTCGCGGTTTGCGGAGGGGGCAAGGTGTGCCCCCGGCGCTCACCTACAGCTCCGTAGTGGTGAGAAATCCATGCACGAAGAGTCGCAGGGCCCAGCGACGCGCAGCACTTGCCCCTCTGCAAACTCAACAAAGCTCTGAAATCGTGAGTTAGCACAATCAAACGTCAATACACCAGCGCTATACTATGCACATTTTCATATGCAAAAGGAAAAATATTGCCAAGATTGACGGAATACACTCATGAAAAATTAAAAATAACTAAAAAATTTCTAAATTCAATAGGTTCACATCTTTGAAATCATGATATTATTGTAACGATTTCTATACGGATAACGAAGGATTGATGATTAGATATGAGTATGGCTAAACCGCTGAGTCAGCTCGCTCTGGATCCGGCACAGATCAAGGCAGACCGCAAGAAATGCCGCAAATACGATCAGTGCGGACTGGGCGAGAAGGCAATCTATATGGGGAGCACGATGCACCCGCGCAGATACTACATTCCGTATTCGCAGGTCACCAACGTCTTCAAGCGGGTAGGTGTCAGCAATCCGGACGGAAAGGGATTCCTCTCCCCGGTCCTGTTCATCGTAGTGCGCTACGACGACGGCAAGGAGCAGACCTGTTCCTTCCGCTATCTGCAGGATGCGGACAAGATGCTGAACGATCTGGAAGCCAATCATCCGGAAATCAGCCTGCTCTCGCCGGAAGGCGTGAGAAAACAACAGGAGCGAGAGCGAGCTGAGGCACGCATTCAGGCCAATGACCTGTCGGAGACGGCACGCCACAGCAAAAAGGTACTCGAGGATGCCAGGTGGGAAGTTCACAAACGCCCGGCAGTTTACGAGCAGCTGGCAGCGATGGCGAAGCTCAAACGCCATGCCGATCTCATGAAGCCGTGGATTCGTTACGTCGCACTGGGAATGCTCATCGGCGGCGCAGCCATTACTCTGGCGGGAGTCGCAGTGATGCGTCTCGGGAATAAGAGCGTTGGCATTGTGGCAGCACTGGTCGGTGTAATGCTTGTTTTCCTTTCAATTAACAGCAAGGGCCTGCCGAGCAAGCTGACGAACAAGAAACTCCGCAATCAGGAATATGAAGCTGCGGTGACAGCCATGCAGAACTCGCTGAAGCACCTGCCGGAATTCCCAATCCCGTATTGCTACGCACATCCGTATACCTTTGACCGCATGATCCGGATTCTCCAGGAGGAGCGAGCTGAGACGATTGAGGATGCATTATCTGTGTTGAAGGAAGACCTGAAATCCATGGATTCCAGCGTGGTGCTGCAGAAGGAAGACTACCGTCAGGTGGTCACCATCAAACCCATGTTTACTGTACAGGACTACAGATAAGGCCAATATCTGAGGTTCTGTTGGTAAGAATAAATGTGAGAGGTGGTCACATGTACCCAAGCCAAGGTGTGACCAAAAGGAGGAGATATGGCTACATTTTTAATCGGCCTTGTGATCCTTATCGGCGGCGGACTGCTGTACGGTAAGCTTTGCGAGAGCGTCTTCGGACCGGATGACCGCGAGACTCCTGCATATGCTAAGCAGGACGGCGTGGACTACGTTCCTATGAAGACGTGGAAGAACAGCTTGATCAACCTGCTGAACATCGCAGGAACCGGCCCGATCCTGGGACCTGTTCAGGGTATCCTGTTCGGACCCATTGCATTCCTTGCAATCCCGATCGGCAACATCATCGGCGGTTCCATGCACGACTATTTCAGCGGCATGATCTGCACCCGTGACGGCGGTACTCAGATGCCTGACATGGTTCGGAATTACACCAACAAGGTTGTGTACATTCTGTACGATGTTTTCATCTGCCTGCTGCTCCTGCTGGTAGGCGCTGTGTTCATTTACACCCCCGGCGATATCGCAGCAACGCAGGTATTCGGCTTCGGCGGCACTCCGCAGGAGGCTTCCACCTGGATCATCTACACGGTTATCTTCGTGTACTACCTGATCGCTACCGTATTCCCGATCGATAAGATCATTGGCCGTGTATACCCGATTTTCGGTCTGATTCTGGTATTCTCTGCAATTGGTATCTTCATCGCCATCTTCGCAAAGGGATATCCGCTGATCAACATCTGGGACAACTGGAATACCGTTGGTGTATTCGCAGCAGACGGCGGCTTTGATTTTGGCTCCTACTTTGGACCGAGCGCATTCTCGGGCGGACACTTCTTCCCGATCTTCTTCCTGACGGTTGCCTGCGGTATCCTTTCCGGATTCCACAGCACACAGACCGCTCTGATCTCCCGTACCATGGAGTCTGAGAAGGAAGGCCGCATGACCTTCTACAACATGATGGTCATCGAGGGCTTCATCGCAATGTGCTGGGCAGCAGGAACCATGGCTATGATCAACATGGGCGCAACTGCTGGCGGTGTTACGATGGTTGACAATACCTACAACATTCTCAAGAACGGCGAGCTGGTTACCATCGGCGCAACCTCTGTTGTTGGTGTTCTGTGCAAGAATGCACTGGGCAACGTCGGCGGCATCATCGCCCTGATCGGTGTTATCGTTCTGCCGATCACCTCCGGTGACACGGCACTGCGTGCTCTTCGTCTGACTCTGTCCGATTCCCTGCACATCAAGCAGGAGAACAACAAGCAGCGCATCGGTCTGGCTATCCCGGTATTCGTACTGGTATACCTGATCCTGATCTGGGCGAAGTTCGATTCCAACGGATTCAACACTCTGTGGAGATACTTCGCATGGTCCAACCAGATGATCTCCCTGTTCGCTCTGGCTTGCATCGCAACCTGGATGTATGTGAACAAGAAGGTGAAGTTCGTCTGGATCCCGCTGATCCCTGCAGCATTCTATGCATTTGCAACCTGCACCTTCATCATGAATGCGAAGATCGGCTTCAATCTGCCTTGGAACGTTGCCTATGCAATCGGCGCAGTATTCACCGTTGTATACATTGCTCTGATCTTCGTCAATGCGAAGAAGAAGGCAGCAAAGGCAGCCTGAGTATTCACGATCAGACGAGGTTAGGACTGTGGGAATTGGTCAGGCTTTGACCCCGCAGAAATGACTGTTATAATGTAATAAACGTAAGCTTAAGGCCGCCGGACAGGGTACGTTCGGCGGCCTTTTGAGTGGAAAGGATGAACATGGATACATTGGAATTTCTGAGACAGGAGGGCATCTCGGAGAGCATTCTCTCGGAGGTCGAGCATTTCCGCAGCTATTATCAGCTGAGCAAAGGGATGGAAAACAGAATTCCGACCCCCCAATACTCCTATTACGGGAAAGAAATCTGGGAGCAGGCGCTGTCCACGCTCCTCGCCGGCGAGAATCTGCTGCTCGTAGGACCGAAGGCAACCGGCAAGAACGTACTGGCGGAGGGACTTTCCTCTGTTCTTCGCCGCCCGGAATGGGACGTATCCTTCTATATCAACACGGATGCAGCATCCCTGATCGGAACCGACACCTTCGAGGATGGTAAGGTTACCCTGCGCAAGGGACCGATCCTGCAGTGCGCAGAGGAAGGCGGTTTCGGCATCCTGGATGAGATCAACATGGCGAAGAACGAGTCATTGGCCGTTCTGCACGCAACGCTGGATTTCCGCCGCATCATCGACGTACCGGGATATGATCGCATTCAGCTGAATGAAGCGACGCGCTTCATCGGCACCATGAACTACGGCTATGCCGGCACGCGTGAAGTGAACGAGGCACTGGCCTCTCGCTTCATGATCATCCAGATGCCGGTGATCACCGAAGAGAACTTAAAGAAGCTCATTCAGGACAAATATCCCGCCATCCAGCCGGATTACAAGGACCAGTTCGCAAAGCTCTTCAGTGACATCCGCAGAAAGTGCGAGGGCGGAGAGATCTCGACCAAATCGCTGGATCTTAGAGGACTTCTGGCGGCCATCAAGATGATGGAACGCGGCCTTCCGGTTGTGCAGGCACTGCAGCTGGGCATTGTGAATAAGTGCTTTGATGATTACGAGAGACAGCTGGTCAGCGATATGATCACGGTGCGCTTCCCGGGCGATCTGGGAAAGGAATCGGTGTTCCGGGCATAACCTATGAATCTCACAGAATTCGAAAAAAAGCGTGCGGCCAACCTGATCTGGAACGGAGCCCACGACTATACCATTGAGACGGGCTTTCGCGTTTACGATGCCGACGGCAAGGCGGACGTGTACTGGAACAGCATCATCGGAGCGATCCACCTGCATTACGACTGGAAGAAGCTGTTGATGTTCTACAACACCTTCCACGAGACTATCAATCAGGGCGTATATGAGAGCCTGTTCTGGCTGGCGCTGGAGAACGCCGCATATAGCAGGGAGAAGGAGCTGCGGCCTGTTTTTCCTTATCTTCGCAGGCAGTATGCAAGGAATAAGGTGGAAGCCATGCACGGCGAGTTCTCGCTCGAGGATTCGGCGGGGCAGCGGCTTCTGGCGATCACGATGGGGCATTTCCGCCGGGCACTGGGAGAGGATTGCGGCTTGCCGGATCTCGTGGACAGGAAGCTCCTGGACGAGATTGAGCTCGGACCGGAGCTCTCGACTGACGAGATCATAGAGCATCTGACGGCGACGCTGGAGCATTATTTTACCTATCGAAGAGACGGTGAGACGCCGGCCATTCTGGACCGGAAGTTCGTGAATCCACTGTCGCTGTTCACGCTCCTTCGCAAAAAAGGGCAGGCCCGCGCCGACCTTGGCCCGGTGCGGAAGATGTCCTTTGGCTATGGGGAGCACGTGTCGGAATACGGGAGCGAGGTGCTGGATCAGAGCCACTTAAGCGTTGCGTTTGCAAGCTATACGGCGCAGACCGATGAAGGACTGAAGGAGTACATCACCAATTATTTCGGCAAGTCGATCTACACCGAGAAGGAGATCCGTAAGCTCCAGAAGGATTACTGCCACGGCAATCACACGGATGTAAAGCTCCATATCACGAGGGGTGAGTACACCGAAGAGATGCTCCATGCCGGGTATGCCGGCAAGATGCACCAGGAGGCGCTGAAGCAGGCCGAGGCGAACCGCAAGGCGTATGCCGATCATGAGGGCTTGCACCGCGTGCAGGTGGAGAAGCTGACCGCACGAATCCGCAACTCGATTCTGACGCATCTGGATGACCAGATTGTGAAATCGGCGGCCGGAAATCTGCGGGCGGATCGGATCTGGCGTGCCCTGTATCTGGATGACGACAAGGTCTTCGAGAAGAAAATACTCGGCGATACCGGGAACATCACAGTGGATATTCTGCTGGATGCCTCGACCTCCCAGCTGCACCGGCAGGAGACGGTGTCGGCACAGGGATATATGATCGCACAGGCCCTGACGAACTGCGGCATTCCGGTGCGGATGTATTCGTTCTGCTCGATCAACGGCTATACGGTGATGAACCTATATCGGGATTACAACGAGACAGGAGAGAATCGAAGGGTCTTCGATTATTTCACGGCGGGAGCAAACCGCGATGGACTGGCAGTCCGCCTGGCTGCCGGACTGATGAAAGACAATCATGCGGAGCATCGGATCCTGATCACATTGTCCGACTGCAAGCCCAATGATGTCATTAAGGTTCGCACTTCCACCGGGCAGTACCGGGATTATGCGGCAGAGATGGGTGTAGAGGACACGGCAGCTGAGGTGCACGCGGCGCGCATGGCCGGCATCACAGTGCTGTGCGTATTCACCGGAGAGGATGATGCGCTGCCGAACGTACATCGGATCTACGAGCAGGACTTCACTCGAATCCATGAGCTTGATCTCTTCGCGGAGGCAGTCGGCAGCATGCTGCAGAATCGGATTCGGATGCTGTAAAAGGGACCGGCACAGCAGGAGTCTGCGCCGGTCCCTCAGGGGATGAAACGGTAGGGCGATCACTTGTTGTCGTGCCTCTTGTTGTAGAAATAAATCAGTGCGATCATCCCGGCCGTTACAAAACAATCAATTACAAAAACCATATTTCCGCTCATAAGCTTCCTCCCTTTGCCCGAACGATTCCGCACAAGGCAAGCTGCAGGCAGAGGGGGGATCTGAACCGGCAAGTCAGGATGTGCGGAGCATTCGGAACTGCTTGATTTCCTACACCATAGCATCTGCGGAGGCGGCTGTGTTGCGGCCGAAGGCTCTCTTGGCGGGATGTTAGCGAAGGGACACGGCTTCTTAGCAGGAATCGGGACAGATATTGTGATAGAAATTAATTGGAGACGGAGCGACAAGGCGTGCGCAGACGCGACCCTGCGGCGCGCATCCCTTGCCGCTCCGTCGTATAGGAAGAGAAAGGAACTAAATCAGCAGATCTATGAGTTCACAACAGAAACGCAACTATTATGCCTGCGTCATTCCGTCCATCCTTGCCTTTGCCCTCGCCGGGGTCTACAGCATCGTGGACGGCTTTTTCATCGGTCAGAAGCTAGGGGATCCCGGGCTTGCAGCCGTGACAATCGGCTATCCTCTGGCGGTACTGATCCAGGCAATCGGAACGGGTCTTGGCATGGCGGGAGCGATTCGCTACACCGTGTGGGGCGCGCAGGGAAGAGAGAAGGAACAGAAGGAGTGCTACACAGCATCGCTGATTCTGCTTCTTCTGGTCGGTGTGCTCCTGACTGTGGTGTTCCTGGCGGGCCTCTACCCAATCGTTCATTTCCTGGGCGGAGAGGGTGACATTCTGGAGATGACAGCGGACTATGTCCGAATGCTGGCGATCGGAACGATCTTCCAGCTCCTGTCGACCGGCCTCGTGCCCTTCATCCGGAACATGGGAGGCACCACCTATGCAATGGTCTCCATGATCCTGGGCTTTGTGACGAACATCATTCTGGACTACGTTCTGGTGTGGGCGATCCCGATGGGAATGACAGGAGCTGCTCTGGCCACCGTGATCGGTCAGGGGGCGACGATGGCAATGGCGGTGCTGTACCTTCTGCGGAAGCGGCCGGGGATGCAGCTGCCGGGATGGAACGGAATGCTGGAAACCTGGGGACGAATGGTACGAATCGGCATTGCACCCTTTGGAATGACGTTGTCTCCCACGGTGACACTGGTGCTGATGAACCGCTTCCTGCAGATCTACGGCGGGGAGCAGGCCGTGGCGGTCTATGGCTGCATTGATTATGTGACGGCGGTTGCCTATATGCTGCTGCAGGGCGTTGGTGACGGCAGTCAGCCGCTTATCAGTGAGTGCTACGGAGAGGGAGATGAAAAGGGAACGGCAGTCAATCGCCGGCTTGCGTATATTACAGCAGGTGTCATTACGGCAGGCTGCATTCTGGGACTCATGCTGAGCCGCCATCAGATTGGCGTCTTATTCGGCGCCTCAGAGTCGACGGCGGCGGAGGTTGCCGTGCGACTGCCCCTGTTCCTGTGGGCGTTGATCTTCGTTGCCTTCACGCGCGTAACAGGTTCGTATTGTTATGCAACAGAGCGAGCCGCCCAGTCCTATGTGCTGGTCTATGCGGAACCGATTCTGTCCCTGTGCGCCATGCTGATCATCCCGAGAGTATATGGACTTGAAGGCGTGTGGTGTGCGATCCCCGCGGCGCAGGCTGCGGCGGCCGTACTCGCCTTCTTTATTAAGAAAAGAGCAGATCAGAAAATTTGATTCTCTGCCATAGAACATGACGAAGGATCATGGCCTGAAGACAGCAAGCGAGGAGACAGGGAAAGTCGGACAGAAATAAGCAGACGATTAAACGTTTAACATAAGCTTAAACTTTCTTCACAGAATTCTAAAATTCATTTAACGAGCATCGGATAGAAGGTCCGGTGCTCGTTTTTTATAATCTCACGCATAAGGAGAGAGATATGCTGACCGTTCGTAAACATCTGAAGAATACAGCAGTTGTACTGCTGTTCGTACTTCCTGCACTGATTCCGCTCATCATTTTCTGGTTATATCCCATCGGAAGATCCATCTGGCTGAGTTTCACAGACTGGGATTTCATGACACCGGATTACAGCTTTATCGGCTTGAAAAACTATCGTTCCCTGCTGAAGGACAGCCGTTTCTATGCGGCACTCTGGAACACGGTGGTGTTCACAGCGGGAACATTAATTCCTACCATCGCAGGCGGCTTGGGACTGGCTCTGTTGCTTCGTAAGAGCTTCAAAGGCAGCGGAATATTCAAATTCGTGCTGTTCTCCCCCTGGATCACACCGACGGTTGCCATCTCCATCGTTTGGACCTGGATCTTCCGTGAGGACGGCGGTATTGCCAACGCGGTCTTAAATCTCTTTGGACTGCCGGCACTCAAATGGATCAACAGCTCGGACACAGCCATGCTGTCCGTCATCATCGTAACCGTCTGGAAGAGCCTTGGCTACGCGATGATCTTCTACCTCTCGGCATTGGAAAAGGTTCCGCACGAGTTCTATGAAGCGAGCAGCCTCGACGGCGCAAAGAAGGTCCGTCAGTTCTTCGACATGACCTTGCCGAGCATTTCACCGACGACGTTCTTCCTGATGATCATCACGATGGTGAATTCACTGCAGGCCTATGACCAGATCCAGATCCTGACACAGGGCGGACCGAGCGGCAGCACGAGAACACTGCTGTACATGTATTACCAGTTGGGCTTTGAAGAGTTCAAGATGGGCCAGGCAACCTCCGTTGCGGTCATCATGATCATCATCACGGTGCTGCTGTCGCTGGCACAGTTCGTCGGATCGAAACGCTGGGTTCACTACTAAGGCAACGCTGATGAATCAATTTTTGAATAGCGACTTCCTGCAAGGGAGAGCCTTGAACGTTTTCAATGGTATTCCCTTAGAGAAAGGAATCTATGGTCAAAGCAATTAAGAAAAAAAGAACCCCCGCCCAGGTCGTCGGGGCAACACTCAAATATGCGGCGCTGATCCTTGTCAGCGTGTTCACGGCATTCCCTTTCGTGTGGATGATCCTGAGTGCGCTGAAGAAAAAGTCCGAGATCATGGACGTAAGTGTCTTCTTTCCGACCTCGCCGCAATGGACGAACATTACATCGGTAATCTTCGATTCGCCCCTTCCGGGCTATATCTGGAACAGCTTGATCGTGTCAGTCATCATAGTGGCACTGCAGGTATTCACCGGAGCACTGATCAGCTACGCGATGGTGTTCCTGAAATTCAAAGGACAAAAGCTCCTGTTCGTAGTCGTCATGGGCACCTACATGCTGCCGGTAGCGGCAACCTACATCCCGAGCTACATCATTCTGTCCAACTGGAACCTGCTGAATACACTGGCAGGACTGGTGATCTCCAGCACGGTGAGCATCTTCGGCATTTTCCTGCTGCGGCAGGCCTTCATGCAGGTGCCGAAGGGACTGATCGAGGCAGCCAGAATCGACCGGGCCAGCCACTTCCGGATTCTCTGGGAAATCGTGTGCCCGATGACGAAATCGTCATTTATCACCTTCGGACTGATGAGCTTCATCTCGTCCTATAACAACTACATGTGGCCGTCCCTGATCACAAATGATTCGTCCAAGTACCTGGTATCCCAGGGACTGCGGAGCTTCTTCATCGAAGGAGGCGCCTACGGAACGGAATGGGCACTGGTTATGGCCGGCAGCACATTGATCGTTGTTCCGCTGTTGGTACTGTTCGCCTTCACACAGAAGTGGTTCATCAATGGAATCGGCGGCGACACAGGCATGAAAGGATAAGGTATTCAGCTGGTTCATTGCCGACGAATTTTGGCGGGAAACAGCATAACAATAATCGCTGTACAGACACCAGCCAGAAGCGGTCGGCGGAGATGTCCGCTTTGGGACGCCTCGCGGCTCCGTCCTCGGACCTAGCGGTACTAAGCTCGCAAAATACGCTCGCAAGTACCGAGGCCTCGCAAGGCCCGCAGCCGGACACTCTCCACCGCCCGCTTCTAAATGGTGAGGAGACAGCAATCTACACTTGAGGAGGAATTATGAAGAAAAGACTTGTATCTATCGTATTGGTATCTGCCATGCTGACAGCACTGGCTGGCTGCGGAAGCTCTTCTGCAGAGACTGCAGACACGACTGCTGCTGCAGAGACGACCGCTGCTGCTGACGAGAGCGCGAGCACGGAGACGACAACCGCAGCTGCTGAGGAGACTTCCGGTGAGACCGTAGAGGTTGAGTTCTGGTACTCCGGCGGTAAGACAGCTGTCAATGTTATTCAGGAGATCGTAGACAGCTTCAACGAGTCTCAGAGCAAATATCATGTATCTACTGTTACCCAGGCAGATTATGACGAGACCTATCAGAAGCTGCAGGCAGGTATTGCAGGAAATGCAGCACCGGATCTGGCACTTCTGAATGTATCCGCAGCAAGAAGCCTCTCCAGCAAGAGCCTTGTGGAGGATCTGCAGCCGATGATCGATGCAGACAGCGAGTTCAACAAGGATGATTACCTGTCCGTATTCTATGAGCAGGGCGTCGATGATGACGGTGTGGTATTCGGCCTTCCGGCATACGGAACCACGCAGGTTATGTACTACAACATTGCAGCCTTCGAAGAGGCCGGCATCAACGCAGAGGACATTAAGACCTGGTCGGATCTGGCAGAGGCTGCACAGAAGATCAAGGATACCGGAAACTATGACTACGGCTGGGAGCCGATGTGGGGCGCTGACAACATGATCGACGCTGCATTCAGCAACGGCGCTTCGATCTTCAACGAGGATGGCACACAGGTTACCATCAACACCACCGAGTGGGTTGAGGTATGGGAGTCCTTCCGCAAGTGGATCCACGATGACGAGACCATGGCAATTCACTCCGGCGGACAGGGCTGGGAGTACTGGTACACCACCATCGATGATGTTCTGAACGGCAAGGCCGGCGGATATACCGGATCCTCAGGCGACCAGGCAGATCTGGACTTCAGCATCGTAGCTGCTATGGAGCAGCCGGCATGGAGCGAGGATACCACCTCCGCACCGATGGCAGAGACCAAGACTCTGAGCGTAGTAGCAAGCTCTTCGGATGAGGAGAAGCAGGGCGCCTTCGAGTTCATCAAGTACTTCACGAACGCAGAGAGCCAGGCAAAGTGGACCATGTCTACCGGATACGTAGCCGTGAACCAGCAGATCAACGACAATGCAGATTATCAGGCATATGTTGAGGAGAACCCGCAGGCCGCTGTACCGTTCGCACAGGCTCAGCACGGAACCGTATATCCTTACGATCCTACCAACGGCGCAATCAAGGATGCTCTGAGCGTAGCAGCAGACAAGGTTGAGATCGACGGTGTCGATGCACAGACCGCTCTGGACGAGGCACAGGAGACAGCACAGGCTGCTCTCGATGAGGCGCTTGGAAAATAACAATGAAGCACACCATTTCCTTTGAAATCCGGGAAGGTGCAGACGTACAGCAGGAAGGGACCTTCTGGGTCCCTTCTGGTTGTATAAGCCTTTCCCTGACAGTTGGCCTCGAAAAGGTCTACAGGTCGCTGGTTTTCCTCGTTCTCATTGATCCCGAGGGCACCATTCGGCTACAGAAGCAGCTTGCGAACGGCGAGCCCGTGATTGCCATCGGACAGGACGGAACGGATACCACCATCGGCGGTGTTCCGGGCAGCATTCCGGAGGGCGAGTGGACGGCGAGAATCTGCCTGTTCGCAGAATACCTCGGCAAGCTGCAGGGGCATACAGCCACGATGAACCTGATGGTCACCGACGAAAAAGCAGCGATCACAGAGAACATCGGAGCACAGCTCTGGACGAATGGCAGACTGGAATACGGGCAGTTCGATTACGACCGTGTATACAGGGGCAATGCGCAGAGGTCAGATGTCAGGACAGATGCAGAGAATTCCCTGCAGGGCGGCGTACTGGAAAACGAGAATCCTGCGATGCATTCGGACGCAGACAAAAGTGTACTGTGCGGCGGATCCGGCGAGCCTGGCAGAAGATGGTACAAGGGAGACTTCCACACGCACACCCGTCTCTCTGACGGAAAAGAGACCACGGCGAACGCAACCCGGAAGGCGGAGCAGGACGGATTGGACTTCTATGTGCCGACCGAGCATAACGTGGTACACACTGGCTGGCAGGCAACGGATCTTCTGATTTTGCCGGGTGTGGAGGCGACCACTATCCTGGGGCATACGAATCTCTTCGGTCTGACGAGAAGACCCGCGGCACTCGATGCGATTCTGTATCACAAGGGCGAAGCGGAATTAGCACAGGACATTGAGGCACTGATCCTGGAGTGTCGTCAGAACGGATGGCTGTTCAGTGTGAATCACCCGTTCCTGCATATCTGGAAGTGGCTCTATCGCGATCTGAAGCTCGCGGACATGGATTGCCTGGAGATTAACAACGATCCCACTTATGCGGCAGACCCGGAGGGCGGCGCAGAGGAAGCCAACCGCAAGGCAGTGCGCCTCTCGGACCTTTTGTGGGCCGATGGCTATCGGATCTGTGCGATCGGCGGCAGCGACTCCCACAATCTGCGGGATGAGTTCTATCCGGGGGCGGACGAGCCCTCTGTGCCGGGCGATCCGGCGACATGGGTATTCATGGACAGCCTGACACCGCGGCATCTCCTGGCGGCATTGAAGGAATGCCGGGTATACGTGACGAGACATTGCGGCGTGACAGCAAGATTTACGGCAGATGGCCGGGAGGTTCGTTTCGGCGATGAGCTGCCGGAGGGAACGCGGCGGCTTGCCTGCGAGCTGCGGCTGCAGGATTGCCGGGAGGAGCCGGTGATATTTTACCTGTTGGACGGTGAACGGCATGTCTGCGAGAGCAGCAAGGCAGAAGACGGCGCGTATGTCGTGCGGATGGAAATCTCGTTGCAGACGAAGACCGGGGACGCGGACAATCGCGATAACGGGAAAAACGTCGCGGAAGATGGGAGCCCCAATACCGGTGCTGCCGCCCGGGTTTATCACTGGATTCGCTTCGGCGCAGAGACTACAGACGGCGGCTTGATGCTCTATGCGAATCCGCTGACGATTGGACACAGAGACGAGCATGTGTTCCGAACCTTCGGCGAGGTTCGGGATTATCTGGAAGAGCACTGGACAGCAGATCGAAAGGGAGAATCGGCAGATGATCAAGGGAATCCTGTTTGACAAGGACGGAACATTGATCGATTTCAATGCGGTCTGGGGAGCGGCAGCAGGACCTGCACTGGAGCGGTTCCTGTCGGCGTACTGCAGCGAGGGACGCGAGCAGGTGCAGAAAAGGCTCATGGAACAGATTGGAATCCACGGGGATCGCATTGATCCGGAGGGCGCCTTTGCCTGGATGAGCTTCGGCGAAATCGCTGAGATTGTCTGGGATTTTCTGGAAAAAGAGCCGACGTGCCGCCTGCCGGAGGATTCAGAAGCGGGGCGTCAGGAGCTCCTGGAAAGGCTTAAGAGTGAATTCTATCTCGAAGCCGTGGAGAAGCGAACGAACTATCCGACTTTCACCGATGTGAAGGAGTTGTTCCGGACGCTTACGCAGGATCTGGGAATACAGGTCGGTCTGGCGACAACAGATACGCTGGACTCTGCCAGAGCCTGCCTGGATACGATGGAGGCATCGCCCTACATTACCTTCTGGGGTGCGGACGATGGAAGCCTGCCGCTAAAGCCGGATGGACGGCTCGGTGAGCTGGCAGCCCGGCAATGGAACCTTAGACCGGAGGAGCTGGCCGTCGTAGGAGATACGCCGAATGACATGCGATTCGCCCACAACTGCGGGGCTTTTGCACTGGGCGTTCTGAGCGGAACCGGACGGCGTGAGGATATGGAAGACTCGGCAGATGATCTGATCGGGTCTGTGGCAGAGCTGCCGGCGTGGCTTCGCAGCAGACAGTAACGATACGGATGCATAAGAGAATTGAGGGATACACGAAGGAGAATACAAATGGCGTCGATTGAGCTGAAACATGTATGCAAGGCATATGAGAATGGATTCGAGGCGGTAAAAGACTTTAACCTGAAGATCGAGGATAAGGAGTTCGTTATTTTCGTTGGACCGTCCGGCTGCGGAAAGTCGACCACCCTGCGGATGATCGCGGGACTGGAGGACATCACAGACGGCGAGCTTCTGATCGACGGACAGAAAATGAATGACGTCAGCGCCAGTGACAGAGACATCGCCATGGTATTCCAGAACTATGCACTGTATCCGCACATGACGGTTCGCAAGAACATCGCCTACAGCCTGAAGATCAAGGGTGAGAAAAAGGACGTCATCGAGCGGAAGGTGAATGAGGCGGCAGAGATCCTGGGACTTCAGGAGGTTCTGGATCGTAAGCCTGGTCAGCTCTCCGGCGGACAGAAGCAGCGCGTGGCTATGGGACGCGCCATTGTCCGGAATCCGAAGGTATTCCTCATGGACGAGCCTTTGTCTAACCTGGATGCGAAGCTCAGAGGACAGATGCGTGTCGAGATCGCAAGCCTTTATCATCGCCTGGCAACCACCTTCATCTACGTTACACATGACCAGACTGAGGCCATGACGCTGGGAACCCGAATTGTTGTCATGAAGGACGGCGTCATCCAGCAGGTCGATACGCCGCAGAACCTGTTCCGTTATCCTGCCAACCTGTTCGTAGCAGGCTTTATCGGAACTCCGCCGATGAACTTCATGGATGGTGTCTTCGAATATACAGACGGCAATTTGTTCGTTCGTACGGCGGCGGGCGTGGAGATTCCGCTTACCGAGGAGAAGAAGAAAACTGCGCTGGAGAAGGCAGACGTTGCCGGCAAGAGCGTAGTGGTCGGAATTCGTCCGGAGCACCTTCGCATCCTGAAGGACGGCGAAGAAGGCACAGAGTATCTGACCGGAACCGTGGATGTCTATGAGATGCTGGGCTCCGAGGCTATTGTGTACGTGAACCAGGACGGAACCGGCAATCGAATCGTTGCGAAGATCGACGCAGAGGTAGATCTGAAGTCCGGCGACAAGGTGCGCCTTGGCATGGATCTCACCAAGCTCCATGTCTTCGACAAGGTGAGCGGCCAGGTGATCACGAACTAAGAAGATTGGAAATCTATTCAGCACCTGTCAATTCCAATCATGAATCTGTCTGGATCCGGATGATTCACGCTGAAATCACCAGGTGCTGAACGAAAAAATGTGTTGACGAAAGAGACTGATATGTAGTATATTTATTTCTGCTTCTGGCGAACAGTTGTTGGAAGCGAGATAAATCGAGGCGTGGCTCAGTTTGGTAGAGCGCCGCGTTCGGGACGCGGAGGCCGCAAGTTCGAATCTTGTCGCCTCGATGATAGCAGGATCCCCGGAAACGTTGGAAATACAGCGTTTCCGGGGATTTTTCTGTGCTTAAAAAGCATGGGGCGAGAGATTCAGTTGTTTCCATTTTAGAAATAACAGCGGACATTTTCTTCAGAGAAAGATTTTGGAGACTGCGATCCCGGAAGATGTCTGGACGGATGAAGATTACGAGAAGGCGAAGGAATTTCTGGAT
>CAYLUU010000016.1:0-29795 GCA_964386925.1 uncultured Sarcina sp.
CTCCGAAAATCATTCTGCGTTATCTGGCTAGTTATTTTGCAAACGCAGTACTAGAATAAAAGGCATAATATAAGAGCTTCGAACTGCGGAAAGAATAGCAGTAGAAGTGAACAGAACGAAAAGCCGACCGCATGGAATAACACCATGCGGTCGGCTTTTTGCTAAGGAAACGTTTTAATCAGCGTTTCCCTAATGAAACCATTTTAAATAAAGCGGCTTTGACACTGCGAAAATTCCTATTTCGCGGATGGCCGCAGTGCGGTCTTTCGGTATTGCTGCGGGCTCTGGCCGACCATGGAGGAGAAACGCGTGGAGAAATTGCTCTCGTCCTCAAAGCCGGTCTGGCGGGCAATTTCGCTGATGGAATAATCAGTTAGTACGAGCAGCTCTTTCGCATTGGTGATGCGGGTGGAGAGCAGATAGTTGTACGGTGTTGTTCCGATATACTGGCGGAACAGCCGCAGGAACCAGCTCTTGGAAACCGGCACGCGGGTGAGCAGCGTGTCCAATGTGATGGGTTCTGCATAATGCCTGCGGATGTAGGCGGCCGTCTGTTCCATCATGGTTCGGTTGGAGCGGCTCTCATCGCCGGCGAGAAGGTGATGCGCCATGGAAGTCAGCATCTGGTGAAGGGACAGCCCGATTTCCAGCTGCGAGAGTGCGGTGCCTTTTTCCCACTGCTGGAAGAGCTCTGAGAAGAGCGGCAGCATCTCGGATCCGCCGATGCGGACGGGGGTAAGACGTCCCTGAGCAAGCAGCGTATCGGTAAAGGAGGCAAGGCCGGAGCCATCGAGATGGACCCAGTCGTGCTCCCAGATTCCGGCATCCGGAGCAGTGCGGTAGCTCTGGGCAATCCGGCAGTTCAGAAGGAGCGCTGTACCCTCCGGCAGCTCGACCTGCTGATGATTCTGTTCCACGAGACCCTTTCCTTTCAGGGTAAAGAACAGCAGGTAGCTCTCCTTGTTCGTGCGCGCTGTGGCAAAGCCGGACTGTCCGTAGAAATGGCCGGCCTCGGTGGCATAAAATGGGTGCGCCAGAACGGCAGCGCCGGGCGTTGCACGAAGCCATGTGCTGTCTGCGGAAACATCCATATTATAGGTTTGCATGGGATCCTCCGGACCTTTTGAAAGAATACCTGAATCGAAAATCGAATCAGTGGAATTTTCACAAAGTTTTGCGTTCTTTTGATAATGGGATTGTAGATTACACTGCCATATAATGCAAATGCAGAGGGAAATAAGTACAGTAATTTTGCAGATATTGTTCTGTTCAGCCACCGCGAGCTTTTCCGAAGGAAAATCGAGGTGCGGGTGTTAAAACTACCATGCCTGCTTGCGCAGGCAACCCCACAAATAAAAATCAGCTGCTACGTGTCTGCGACACTCCTGCAGCTGACATGAATGAACAATAACCAGGAATGCAAGGAGGGAGGAACATGCAGACGTGTTATCTGGCAATTGACATCGGCGCGTCCAGCGGCCGCCACATCGTCGGAACGGTGAACGAGGGGAAGATTAGCCTGCAGGAGGTTTACCGCTTCGAGAACGGCGTTGGCAGAAAGAACGGCCATCTGTGCTGGGACATTGAAAGCCTGGCACGGGAAGTGGTGCAGGGACTGAAGGCAGCACATGAGGCTGGCTACTCACCGGCCACCATCGGAATTGATACCTGGGCAGTGGATTTCGTCCTGCTGGATGCGCAGGGGCATCGAATCGGGGATGCAGTGGCTTACCGCGATGAGCGGACGGAAGGAATGCGGGAGGTTCTGGAGCAGGAGTACGGACTGACCTTTGCCGAGCATTATGCCCGCACCGGGATTCAGTATCAGCCGTTTAATACGGTGTATCAGCTCATGGCATTGAAGCGTGAACATCCGGAACAGCTGGCGGCAGCGAAGAGCTTTCTGATGATTCCGGATTATCTGAATTACCTGCTCTGCGGAGTGAAGGCCAATGAATACACCAATGCCAGCACCACGGCACTGGTCGGTGCAGACAGCAGAGAATGGGACCTGGAGCTGATGGAGCAGCTGGGACTGCCGCAGGATATTTTTCAGAAGCTGCAGATGCCGGGCACGGTGCTGGGACATCTGACGAAAGAAATTCAGGAGCAGGTCGGATTCGATGCAGAGGTGATCTTGCCCGCAACGCACGACACCGGCTCTGCGTTCCTCGCTGTTCCGGCGCAGGATGACAATGCGGCTTATCTGTCGAGCGGAACCTGGAGCCTTCTGGGCGTGGAGAATAAGGAAGCGATCACGAGCCCGGAGAGCTGCGCTGCCAACTTCACCAACGAGGGCGGTTATGACTACCGCTATCGGTATCTGAAGAACATCATGGGCCTGTGGATGATTCAGTCGATCCGGCGAGAACTGGGCGAACAGACCGGTACGAGACCGAGCTTTCCGGAGCTGATCGCAGCAGCTAAAGAGGCGTCGGATTTCTACAGCTGCGTGGATCCGGACGAGAACCGTTTCCTGGCACCGGCGTCCATGATCGAGGAAGTGAAGGCTGCCTGCCGCGACAGCGAGCAGCCGGTGCCGGAGACCACCGGCGAGGTGATGCAGTGTGTGTACAACTCACTGACAGAGGATTACCGCCAGGCCGTGGAAACGCTGCAGAGTCTGACCGGCAAAACCTATACCAGCCTGAACATCGTAGGCGGAGGCAGTCAGGATGACTACCTGAACCAGCAGACCGCGAATGCGACAGGACTGACGATATTCGCAGGCCCGACGGAGGGAACGGCACTCGGCAATTTGATGGTGCAGTTCATGTATGCAGGAATTTTCTCTGATCTCGCGAAGGCACGAGCAGCCATTCGGAAGAGCTTCGAGATCAAGGAATTCCAGCCGGAGAAGTAGATGAAAAGGTATCGATTCAGCACCGCCTGTCAATTGCAATCGTGAATCCGACCGAAAGGCGCAGGGTTCACGTTGAAATTGCCAGGTACGAAAACTATCATGCCTGCTTACGCAGACACTACTACCAATAACCTGCAAGGAGGAAACCAACATGTTAGTGGAAACCAAAGCCCGCGTTGGCGTGTTCGCCATCGCACTGGGAGCCTATCTGCCCCAGTTCCCCACACTGGTTCCGGAATTCGAGAGCCAGTACGCAGCCTTCAAGGCAACGCTGCCGGATACCGTTGAGGTAATCGACGGCGGCATTGTCACCACGAAGGAGTTGTCCATGGCAGCAGGAGACAAGTTCCGCGCCGCAGACGTAGATCTCGTTATTCTGCAGCTCTTGACCTATGCAACATCCTACAACATGCTGCCTGCCGTCCGTGATCTGGATGTGCCGGTGGTACTTGTAAATGTGCAGAAAAAGAAAGCTCCCGACTATGCCAACACCGACACCCCGACCTGGCTCGGCGAGCTGTATGCCTGCGGTGCGGTCGGCGAGATGGTGGCAGACCTCGAGCGCGCCGGGAAGCGCCACGCTGTGATCACCGGTGTGGTAGAAGGCGGAGATCCCACGGTGCAGGCAGAGATCGAGGACTGGTGCCGTGCCGCACAGGTACGCCGCCGTTTCCGCGATACGAACCTCGCGCAGATCGGCCGTCCGTATCCCGGCATGATGGATCTGTACATCGATGAGACGAACCTGTACAACCGCATGTGGCTCTACACCAAGCAGTTCGACTGGGAGAAGATGTGGGCCATCGCCGACAATATCACCGACGAGGACGCCATCCGCGCAAAGGCACAGGATATTCTGGATACCTTCGACATCGAGGGCGGCGGCACCATCGAGAAGGTATGGGACATGGCAAAATATGTCGTTGCCTTTGAGCAGTGGGTTAAGGATGAGAAGATCGCATTCATCGCCTCCCATTATGACGGCTTCGCACAGGGGAAGGCGGGCGTTCTGGATTCCATGCTGATTCCTGCCTTCTCGATGCTGATCAAACAGGGCGTTGCCTGCGCCGTAGAGGGAGATATCAAGGTTTCAATGGCAATGTCCATCCTGAAGACCATCGCCGGCTGCGGCCAGCTGAGCGAGATGTATTCGATTGATTTCGACGAGGACATCTGCATCATCGGTCATTCCGGATCGGGCGATGCCGACATCTCGGCGAAAAAGCCTACAATGAAAATTGTTCCGGTCTTCCATGGCAAAACAGGCGGCGGCTACCTCACCCAGTTCTACCCGCACCTGGGACCTGTGACCTACCTTGGCATCACGCAGGATAAGGACGGCAACTTCAAGTTCGTTGTGGCAGAGGGCATCAACGAAGAGGGACCGATCTTCACCTTTGGTGACACGAACATGCGCACTCGCTTCACCTGCGGCGCGCGTGAGTTCTGCAACCGCTGGAGCGAGGCCGGCCCGACGCACCACATGGCAGCAGCCAGCGGCCGCCACATTGATACGATCCTGAAGGTTGCGAAGATCTTCAACGTACCGGTGGATATTATTACACGTTGATGGGATAAGGCTGTATTCCGGGCGAATTGGAATGTGAGATAGTAACGATTCAGAGTAACGGTATAGTAAGGGCTCTGGAAAGTTACGTGATTCATAATTAAAGGAGAATAAAAATGGCTTCAATTTATGAGGTTACCTGTGTGCAGGGATTCATGCGGATGTGCAACGATGGCTGGCTGCAGGGCTGGCATGAGCGCAACGGCGGAAACCTGACTTATCGTATGACAGAAGAGGATGTGGCAGCATGCCGTCCGTATTTTGATGCAGAGCCCCGCAAGTGGGTGAACATGGGCGTGCAGGCAGACAATCTTGCAGGCGAGTATTTCATCACCACCGGCTCCGGCAAATTCTTCCGCAACGTTGAGCCGGATCCGATTCACAGCATCGGCATTGTAGAGATCAACGACAAGGGCGACAGCTGGCGCATCGTCTGGGGACTTGCTGAGGGCGCAAAGCCGACCTCTGAGTTCCCGAGCCACTTCATGAACCACAGCGTTCGCAAGGCTGCTACGAATGGTGCAAACCGCGTGATTTATCACTGTCACGCAACCAACGTCATCGCGCTGACCTACATTCTGCCGTTGACAGACCGTGATTTTTCCCGCGCACTGTGGCAGAGCGCAACCGAGTGCCCCGTTGTATTCCCGGAGGGCGTCGGCGTATGCCCCTGGATGGTACCGGGCGGTGCGGACATCGCTATGGCAACCAGCGAAAAAATGAAGACCTACCAGGCAGCCATCTGGGCACAGCACGGACTGTTCGCTTCCGGTCCGGATTTTGACATCACCTTTGGTCTTGCTCACACCATCGAGAAGAGCGCAGAGATCTATGTGAAGGTTCTGTCGATGGGCGGCGGCCTGATCCGTCAGACCATCACCGATGACAACCTGCGCGCGATCGCAAGAGACTTCGGCGTACAGCTGAACGAGGAATTTCTGGACTAAGGATTGGCGAATGGGGTCTGAATAGTTACGGAATCCGAAGAATAAAAGTCGGTTACACTGGCAATGTCACCGTAAAGCAGCTGCCGTTTCCTGGCTGGCTGTCGACGGTGATTTCGCCGCCGTGTAGGAGCGCAATCTTCTTTGCCATGGCGAGGCCGAGCCCGTTGCCCTGGGTTCGGTGACTGGTGTCACCCTGATAAAACTGATCGAAGATATGACGGCGCGTCTCTTCGTCCATACCACAGCCGTGGTCGGTGACGGAGAGGACGATGCCGTCTTTTCCTATGCGGAGATTCACCACGACAGAGCCGCCGTCCGGACTGAATTTAGCCGCATTGTCGAGGAGGTTGAGCCACAGTTCTTTTAAAAGTGCCTCATTTCCGTTATAGGTGCAGAAAGGCAATGTGAGATCAAAATCCAGCGCCTTTTCTTTCCATTTCTGCTGCGTGACGAGAACGGTCTGCCGCAGCTGTTCATCGAGCGGGAAGTCGGTGCGGGCCGTCAGAATGGTCTGCGACTCTATCCGGTTTAAGAGGAGCACGCTGTTTGAGAGCTGCGCAAGGCGTCTGCTCTCATCGCGTATGATCTCGAGATACTCCCGGCGCTCCTCGGGCGAGCTGTCATCCTCGAGGAGGAGATCGGCAAAGCCGCTGATGCTGACGATGGGCGTTTTGAACTCATGGGAGAAGTTGTTGACGAAATCCTTTCGCAGGAGTTCGGTTCCGTTTAGCTCCTCGGCTGTCTTGTTGAAAGTGTCTTTGAGCTGCTGGATTTCGTAGGGTTCGTATCCTTTTTCAATGCGCCTCAGCCGAATGGTGAAATCGCCGGAGGAGAGCTGCCTCATGGCTTCGACAAGCTGCAGGATCGGCTTGATGAGAACGAGACGCACGGCATATACAATGCTGACGGCGATGGCAATGCAGCAGGCATAAATAATAACGAGCGCCCCGCCAACGCTGACCACCCCGTCCTTGAAGAAAAAGCCTTGATCCACACCCAGCAGGACCAGAATGGTCACAAAGGCGAGATGCAGCGTAACGATAAAACACAGATTCCCCAGAAGGAGCAGTGTCATGTTGGTCGTACGCAGGGCGTCTTTCATGACCTGCAGCGTGTGGGACCAACGCTGGCGAAAAGAAATGTTGGAATGGACGTTTTTAGCGACCGGACTTTCAACGCTTTCTGCATCAGTGAACTTCTTTTGCGACTGTTCCCGGCCTGTTGGCGGTTTATTGCCGATGCTTTTATTTACAGCTTCATTTCTGGTTTGATTTATGTTCTGATTCCTGTTCAGTTGGATATAAGCCATAAAGAATCACCTATTAGTGCACAACAGCGACCGATAAAAATGTCAATGAGATCCACTACACCTTCCGAATGGCGCGATATCCGATGCCGCGGACGGTCTGTAGCTCGAACTCCGGCCAGTCGTAGAATCGGCTGCGCAGTCGATTCATATGTACGTTTACGGTCTTGTCATCACTCTCACTGTCTACTCCCCAGATTTCATCCAGGAGTTCCAGACGGGTAAATGTGCGTTCCGGGTAGGCGAGGAGCTTGTAGAGCAGGTTGAATTCCTTCGGAGGCAGTACCTGCACCTCATGGCCGCGGCGTACAGTGTGCGTGTCATAGTCCAGCTCCACCTCGCCGATGGTGATCTTGTGATCGCTGACGATACGGGCGCGGCGCAGCAAGGCCTTGATGCGCAGCAGGAGTTCCTGGCGATCCGGGGGCTTCGTCATATAGTCATCGGTTCCTACAATGAAGCCGGTGTGTTTGTCCTCCGGAAGGGCTTTGGCCGTCAGCATGAGGATCGGCAGAAGGCTGCCGCTGTCACGGATCACCTTCGTGAGCTCGAAGCCATCCATGCGGGGCATCATGACATCACAGAGCAGGAGATCAATATGGTTGTGATCCAGAAGCTCCAGTGCCTCCTCGCCGTCTCTTGCAACGATCGGTTCATAGCCGTCACGCTTTAGTATGGCACTTAGGAGACGAGCCGTGCTGGGATCATCCTCGGCAATCAGAATATGGAACATAAAATGGTGTACTCCTTCAGATTTGCAACGCAAATTCGAGATGCGGGTGCTAAATAGATACCATCATTATAGCCCAGAAGATAAACGGATTATAAACAACTTCATTAACGCAGTGTTTATCTTGGAACGATATCCTCGGATCATCGCAGCAGGCAGTAAAGACGAAGCCCCAAGGCGGATGCCTTGCGAGCGTGGAACAGACAAAAAGACAGAGCATAAAAGAGCGAGGATAAATGGAGGGTATCAATTATGAAGAGAACGTATCTTGTAACCGGTGCAGCAGGATTCCTTGGAATCAATGTATGTGAACAGCTCCTGGAGCGCGGTGATCATGTGAGGGCATTTGTACTAAAGGGCGATCCTGCGGCTCGGTTCCTTTCGAAGGAGATTGAGATCTTTGAAGGTGATCTCTGCAGCGCGGCGGACTGCCAGAGGTTCTTCACCGTGCCGGCAGATACTGAGACGATCTGCATCCACTGCGCGAGCATGGTGACCATCAACCCGGATTACAACGAGAAGCTGATTGCTGTCAATGTCGGCGGCACGGAAAATATGCTGGCGGCCGCGAAGGTTCATCCGGAATGCCGGAAATTCGTCTATGTATCCAGTACAGGGGCTATCCCTGAGCTGCCGAAGGGAGAGAGCATCCGCGAGGTGGATCAGTTCGTTCCGTATGAGGAGGAGCGTGTAGTTGGCTGGTACAGCCGCAGCAAGGCGATGGCAACGCAGAAAGTACTGGATGCTGCAAAGGCCGGTCTGAATGCCTGCGTCGTGCATCCAAGCGGCATCATCGGTCCCAATGATCCTGCTATGGGAACGACGACGCATACGCTGACTCAGATTCTGAACGGCGAGATGCCGATCGGCATGCAGGGGACCTTCAACCTGGTGGATGTACGCGATCTGGCAGAGGGAACGATTGCGGCTGCTGACAGAGGCAGAAAGGGAGAATGCTACATTCTCTCGAATGACGAGGTATCCCTGAAGGAGATGTGCGAGATGCTGAAGGCTGATACGGGATGCAAGGGATGCTATTTTTACCTGCCGTTGTCGCTTGCGCACTTCGCGGCCAGACAGATGGAGAAGAAGGCAGCGAAAAAGGGAGGTAAGCCGGTGCTGACCGAGTTCGCCGTCTACAATCTGGAACGCAACAACCATTTCGACTGCACGAAGGCGAGAAATGAGCTGGGCTTCTCACCGCGTCCCTACAAGGATACGCTGCATGACCTTGCCATCTGGCTGCGAAAGGAAGGGAAGATCGCGTAAAGCGCGTAGTAATCCGGGCGGGCGATTTTGCCGATGACGAGAATTTATGCTAACCTTCTGGTAGCTTGTGATATCAGAGTTTTACAGAGCAGGAAGGTGCAACATGGATTTGAACGAGCGGCTGGATTGGTTCATGAAAATGCTGGGCTGCAAGTATAAGACGAATCTGCTGGAGTATGACGGCATGATGGTTCCGCGTGTGGATTTGCAGGATGATCGGATGCGCCTTTTGCACAAGATGCTGCAGTACAACGGAAGCCTGGATATGCTGCGCAAGATTCCGGAGAGCGAACATGGAATGGCGATCATCGGTGGTCAGCTGGGGGTTCTGTGGGGATGCGTCTGCCTGCAGGAGGATGGCCGGGCTGCGAGATATTATGTCCTCGGTCCGGTGATGGGGGAAGAGCTGGATCCGCAGGATGTGGAACGAGAACTGTCGGCTATGCTGAACAATCTGGAAAAGTCGGATGAGTATTCGCAGACGGTGATGTTCCATCGATATATGAGCGATTTGATTCGATCTCTTCCGGTGGTGATACCACGTAGATTCCAGGAAGATGTTGCAATGCTGGGGTGCTGCGTGACGGGAGAAAGCCGGCCATGCTGTGAGATTACAATGATATCGCCGAAACCGGTGGAGACTGCCGGCAAACGTGAACTGCGAAGAGAGAACAAGCGGAAACGTACCTGGGAGACGGAGCAGACACTGATGCAGATGATTCGGGATGGCAATCTGGACTACGAAAGGGTATTGTCGCAGGCTGGACGTGCCAGTGACGGTGTACAGGTGAAGGTGCGCGGGAGCATGCAGCGGGCGCAGGTTTCAGCCATTACGTTTATTACTCTTTGCGTTCGCGCCGGCATTGAAGGCGGTCTGATTCCGGATACAGCGTATGCCTTGGGGGACAGCTACGTGCAGATGGTACTCGACTGCCAGACAATGGGGGAAATTGCACAGGCCAACCATACGATGTATGAGGATTTTGTGCAGCGCGTGCATGAACACAAAAGGGCAGCAGGAGGGTCAACGAGGATTCGCAAATGCATGGATTATCTGGAGCTGCATGCAGAGGATGAGGTCAGTATTTCACAGCTGGCGGAGCTGACAGGATATACGGAGTACTACCTTTCACGCAAGTTTAAGGAGGAAACCGGCTTCTCGGTAAATGATTACAGTAAGAGGATTCGGATCGAGAGGGCGAAGCTCCTTTTGCGTACGACAAGGGAGAGCGCAGTGCAGATTGCAGGCAGGCTTCATTTCTGTAGCGGAAGTTATTTTGCAAGAGAGTTCCGTAAATATACAGGGCAGTCACCGGCGGAATACCGGGAAGCGAATAAGAAGTGAAGCCGGGCGAAGAATGGATGGCCGGAAAGGCTGCGCAGCAGCGATTTTGCGAACAGTCACGGAATTGCTCTAGTCTGGATGTTGTATAGAATACGAAAGGAGCGCACGGGAATCGATAATGGATTCCACGTGCGCTCCTTTTGGGATTTGTTTAGCACCTGCGATTTCAACATGAATTGGGCATTTCTCGGACAAATTCATATTGAAATTGAAAGGTTCTGAATCTCTGCGGTTAGGCTGCTTCTACCGGTTCTTTGGCAGCCTTGGCAGCTTCGAATTCCGCAGCCTGTTTCTCCAGGCGGGAGAAGAAGAGACAGCAGATGCCGATGATGAGAACGAGGATAGCCGGTACGATGGCAAAATCCACACGGATCATCATGAGTGCGCTGGCGGGCTGTGACGCAATGCCCTCTGCAGAGACATAACCTGCAGCATTCAGGAGAACACCGGTGAACCAGGCACCGAGTGCGCCGCCGAGCTTGGTGGCAAAGTTGCTGAGAATTCCGCTGGAGCCGTCCATACGGGGCATGCCCTGTATTTCATTGTAGGTGCAGATGTTCATGATGAACAGAACGCCGTAGTAAGCGATCGGAAGGGTGGCAAGCTGACCCAGAACATAGCCGATCATAACTCCCGGGAGCCAGGCACCGGACAGGAAGGCGATCACATAACCAATGACACCGACGATACTGAACATGAAGATCATCTTGCCCATGGAACCGATCTTCTTCATGATGGTCGGGAAGACCAGCATAACCGGGACGAGTACGAAGCTAACCACACTGGTGAGAGCCTGCAGGCCGATGTTGCCGACAATCCATTTGAAATAATATGCACCGACAGCCAGGTTGGTCATGACGTTGTAGCACAGCATGATAACGGCATACAGCCAGACATATTTGTTATGGGTGAGAAGCTGAACCAGCTCTTTGATACGGATGGGCTCCTGCTTGCTCTGTGCATCAACGGACGGATCCTCCTTGCAGAAAATGAAACGTCCGAGACCGATGATCGTGGAAGGAACCATCAGGATGAAAATAAGTCTCGTCCAGCCAGCTGCGCTGGTTGCGAGCTTTCCCATGAGGATGGGGAAGAGGGTACTCATGATGATGGCGCCTGCCATGGTGATGATGCCGCCGTAGCTGGAAACCTTTTTCAGCAGAACCGGATTATTGGAAAAGGTCCGGATGGTGTAAGGATTCTGCGCGGCATTGCGGAGCGTTGCGAAGATGCTGAAGGTTAGTGTGTACATGAAGAAGATCCATGCACATTTGACGGTATTGCTCCATTCCGGATTGCCGGCGAACAGGAGAACTGTGCAGATGGTCATACCAATGATGGACAGCTCGTAAGGACGTCCCTTCCCGAGCTTGGTATGTGTGTTGTCGACAATGACACCGGCGACTATGTCGGTGACGGCATCGACGGCCTTACTGACCAGAAGCAATGTGCTGACGGTCAGCAGATTGATTCCGAGGGTATCGGATGCGTAAATGGACAGGTAGTTCAGCATGATCAGGTTGATCCATGATGCTACAATGTCGGAGCTCTTAAATGCCAACAGCCGGCCGAAGCCCAGCTTGTTGGGGTCCTTTGTCTTGTTCTTTGCCATGATTTTCCTCTCTCCTTTGCAAGTAGTACCTTAGTTACCGTTCATTCAGCTGTCAGGCATCGAGAACCCGCGGAGATGTCTGAGTTTGTTGGATGTCATCGGTTGTCTGGACGGTAACGTATACTGTGCTCTGCTGCGGCTGCCCCGGCCGTGTACTAAGCAGATATGTTGTTTTGCTAACAATGCACTGCTACAAAGCACTTACAGACCACAACATAACAGAACATTTCTGAGAGGATGAGTAAAAAAATAATGTTTCTGGACACAAATTCGGGAATTGTCAAAACGAAGACGAAAAAATATCTGAAAAAACAAAGAAATGACCGAGAACAATGCTGGATGTGTGCAAAACTAGATGCATATAGAAGAAAAAACTGGTGAAACGCTGAAAAATTTGCGGTTGCCCCTGCCGGAAATGACCATTGATCCACGAACTGCGTTGGATCTATGCAACGATCTGTGCTGCGAATCGTCCGCGTACAGATAAAGCTGGCGAGAAATTTTGAAAGGAGAACGAATGCGTCAAAAGACATTATTCAATGATAACTGGAGCTTCTGCAAGCCGGGAGAGGCTGCGCAGAATGTGACTCTGCCGCACACCTGGAATGCGGAGGACGGAACAGACGGCGGGAATGACTATTACCGCGGAACCTGTACTTATAAGAAAGTGTTCACTGAGCCGCAGCATTCTGCAGACGAAGAAGTCTGGCTGGAGTTCGAGGGAGCAGCCATGACGGCGGTGGTCTCTTTGAACGGGCAGGAACTGGGGCGTCATGAGGGCGGCTATTCTACCTTCCGCGTGAATCTGACACCGGCACTGATCGGCGAGAATGGCTGGAGTGGAATGGACGAATCCATTGGATTGAATGAATCAAACGGATCAAACAGCCTGAACAAATCAAATGAATCAAAAGAGTTAAACGAGCTGGTTGTGACGGTGGACAATGGCGCAAATGATCATGTTTACCCGCAGAAGGCTGACTTTACCTTTTACGGCGGTCTGTACCGGGATGTTCATATGATTGTCGTTCCGAAACGTCATTTTGCACTGGGAGTGGATGGGACCTGCGGATTGAAGATTACGCCGAAGGTATCGGAAGATTTGTCGAATGCCGAGGTTCTGCTGGAGGCCTTCTGCGAGAACACGCCGGATGGAACCGAGGTTCAGTTCCGGATTCCGGAGCTGGCAGAGTCAGCAGATGCAGCAGAGATTGCGGAGCTTGCAGAAGAGGCAGCAAATACAGAAAAAAGTGCGGCCGTAAGCACAGAAAATGGCACTGTAGGAATGGTACAGGCAGTGGTGGAAAATGGCTGCGCGAAAGCAACTGTCACCATTAACAATGTCCATCTGTGGGACGGCGTTTCCGATCCCTATCTCTATCACGCGGAGGTATCGCTTCCGGATGAGGACGGAGGAGATTGTGTGGCCGCTGCCTTCGGCTGCCGGCAGATCGCATTCAAGCCGGACACGGGCTTCTGGCTGAATGGGAAGAATGTGCGCCTCGTCGGAACGGCCAGACACCAGGACCGCGCGGGTCTCGGAAATGCACTGACTGCCAAAGAGCACGAGGAGGATCTGCAGCTGATCCTGGAGATGGGAGCCAATACGGTGCGCCTTGCGCACTACCAGCATGCGCAGTATTTCTACGATCTATGCGACCGCTACGGCCTCGTTGCCTGGGCAGAGATTCCGTATATCACGCAGCATCTGCCGAACGGAAGAGCCAATACACTGTCTCAGATGAACGAGCTGGTAAGGCAGAATTACAACCACCCCTCCATCATCTGCTGGGGCCTTTCCAATGAGATTACAGCTTCGGGCGGAGTCGGCGAGGATATGGTGGAGAATCATCGGGAACTGAATGACCTCTGCCATCAGCTGGATGCGACGAGACCGACCACCATGGCGCATGTCTTCATGCTGGACCCGAATGATCCCTTCGTGCAGCTGCCGGATATCTGCAGCTATAACCTGTACTATGGCTGGTACCTGGGAGAGCTGGGGCAGAACGATGAATTTTTTGACACCTTCCATGCGAATCATCCGGACCGCGTGATCGGTCTGTCGGAGTACGGCGCGGATGCGAATCCGGCCTACCAGAGCGGCAATCCGGAGCGAGGCGACTGGAGTGAAAGCTATCAGGCAGTGTATCACGAGCACATGCTGCAGATGTGGGCAAAGCGGCCGTACATCTGGGCCATGCATGTATGGAACGGTTTTGATTTCGGCGCGGACGGCAGAGAAGAGGGAGGCAAGCCCGGCCAGAACCAGAAGGGACTCATTACCTTCGACCGGAAGACGAAAAAGGATGCCTACTATATCTATAAGGCATACCTTTGCCAGAATCCCTTCGTGCATCTGTGCGGACGCCGGTATGTGAACCGAGCGGAAGCCGAGACGGAGGTCAAGGTTTACTCGAATCAGAAAAAGGTCACGCTCCTGGTGGACGGGCAGGTGTTCGGCGAACAGGAAGGGGAGAAGATCTTCCGGTTCCGCGTCCCGATCACAGGTACCCATTCGATTGAGGCGATTTCTGGTGATTGTCACGATTCCATGACGATTACGAAGGTGGAAAAGCCGGATGCAGGCTATCGGGCAGCGGGACAGGTGGAGAACTGGTTTGACAAGCCGGAGGAGCTCATGAAGGAGGGATACTACTCCATCATGGATTCCATGGCAACGCTCCAGCAGAATCCGAAGACGGCAGCAATGCTGAATCGCATCATGGAGAAGGCAAAGGCGAGCTACGGCGATGTGGCGAAGAACATTGAAATGCCGGAGGCTGTGCAGCGCCAGATGGCGAAGATGCCGCTGCAGTCACTGCTAAAGCAGGCCGGAAAGGCCGTGACGCCGGAGATGGTGCAGCAGCTGAACGCGGCGCTGAACCAGATCCCAAAGGAAGGATAGAGAGGAAAGGGGAAAATATGAACTACTACGGAGCTACGAGCAGTGAGATGTCAGACCGCGAGAAGCGTAATACCGCGCTGGCCCGCGAGGCAGCGGCAGAGAGCTATGTGCTGCTGCAGAACCCGAACCACACGCTGCCGCTGCAGGGGAAGAAGATCGCACTGTACGGCATGGGCGGTCGCCGCACAGTGGCCGGCGGAAGAGGAAGCGGAGAGAGCAACCCCCGCTACGTGGTCGGGATCGAAGAGGGGCTGGAGAATGCCAGCTACGAGATCACCAGCAAGGCATGGCTGGATGATTACGACAAGGAGAACGCAGAGCGCTACGAGGAGTTCCGACAGATGGTGGAGTCGAAGCTGGTCGGATTAACCGATCCCGGAGCGGTCATCGGAACGGCACATAGCTTCAAATACACCTACCCCTCCGGCCGCATGGTGAACGAGGCAGACGTGGCAGCGAGCGAGACTGACACTGCCATCTACGTCCTGACCCGTGAGGCTGGCGAGGGAAATGATCGCAAGCCGGACAAGGGCGATTTCAGAATGACAGACATTGAAGTGGAGAACGTGCAGTTTCTCTGCGATCACTATGCACATGTCACGCTCGTGATCAACGTGGGCGGCATGGTGGACCTGACGCCGGTGGCGGAGCTTCCGATTGCCATCGTCTACATGGTGCAGGGCGGCATGGAGGGCGGCAACGCGCTGGCGGATGTGCTCTCCGGCAAGGTGAATTTCAGCGGACGCCTTGCTGATACCTGGCCGATGAGCTATGAGCAGGTTCCGGACGGTGCGCACTACAGCAGCCTGGACGGCGATCTGGAGAACGAGTACTACACGGAAGGAATGTACGTCGGTTATCGCTATTACGACAGCTTCGGCGTTACTCCCCGCTATCCCTTCGGCTATGGTCTGAGCTATACAACCTTCACGCAGAATGTGCTGTCGGTATCGCTGGATGGCTCAAAGGTAACGGCAAAGGTGCAGGTTACGAATACGGGCGACGCATCAGGACGCGAGGT
This sequence comes from uncultured Sarcina sp., assembly GCA_964386925.1. GTDB lineage: Bacteria > Bacillota > Clostridia > Lachnospirales > Lachnospiraceae > CAG-791. Next base: position 15,569 of record CAYLUU010000016.1, read on the forward strand.
AGTGCAGGTTTATCTCTCCGTTCCGGGAAGCGTAGCAAAGAGTCTTGCCGCCTTCGGCAAAACATCCATCTTGCCGCCCAGCGCATCCGAAGAGCTGACACTGTCTTTCGACCTGGCAGACAACGCTGTCTACAATGAGGAAGGTTCCTGCTGGGAGCTGCCGCAGGGAAAGTATCTGGTGCAAGTTGGGGTACATAGCCGCAGCGTGGCGGTAGCTGCTGTCCTGACTTTGGCAGATACGGTGGTAACAAGGCAGTGCCGCAGCTGCTGCGCTGCTGAGGCGAACTGGCCGCGTCCGGAGCTTACGGCAAAGGATGCGGCGGCGCAGAATGAAAAGGACGGCCAGGATGCGCAGAACAATTCCGGCAAGTCACTGCCGGAAGGTGTGCCGGTACTGGCTGTGGATCCGGATGTTTTCACCTGCGAGAGGGTGGATTATACAGAGCCTGCGGCAGAGGAATCCGAGAAGGTGAAGGAGGTTCTGGACCGTCTGACGACAGAAGAGCAGGTAGAGCTCCTTCGCGGCGGCGATCTGCAGAACCGGACGATCAAGCATTTCGAGATCATGGGCGCCGGCGGCAAGACAGCAATTACGCTCCTTAAGCAGGGCGTGCCGGACATCATCTTCAGCGACGGACCTGCCGGCGTGAATATCATGGAGTCACTGATTGTGGACGAGAATGGGAACTTCCGTCCGGCGAAGGTGCTGGAGCGCTACAACTGGGGCGTTATGAAGCAGATGATGAAGTACATGATCGGTACGGAGGGTACGCACGTGTATCGCTATGCTACCGCATGGCCGGTGGAGCTCCTGATCGCGCAGAGCTGGGATACGGCGCTGCTGGAGAGAATGGGCGCAGCTGTTGCAGAGGAGCTGGAAGAGTTCGGCATCACGCTCCTCTTGGCACCGGCCATGAACATTCATCGGAATCCTCTGTGCGGACGCAACTTCGAGTACTATTCGGAGGATCCGCTTGTCAGCGGCAAGATGGCAGCAGCCTATGTACGCGGCATCCAGAGCCGGAAGGGAGTTGGGGCAACGGTTAAGCATTTCTGCTGCAACAATCAGGAAGAGAACCGAAAGGCAGTGAATGAGAATGTCAGCGAGAAGGCACTTCGTGAAATTTACCTCAAGGGCTTTGAAATCGCTGTGAAGGAGAGCAGACCGCTGGCGCTGATGACGAGCTACAATCAGCTGAACGGAGCCTATACCGGCTGCCGGAAGGATCTCATTATCGATATCCTTCGCTGCGAGTGGGAATATAAAGGTCTCGTCATGACGGATTGGGATACTGAATACAATGCGGCAGAAGCATTGAAGGCACAGACAGATCTGATGATGCCCGGCTGTGATAAAGATCGCGATACCGTGCTGGAGGCACTGAAGGATGGCAAAGTCACGGCGGCGCAGATTCGGAACAGTGCGGCCAGAGTGCTGGAGCTGATTGATGAAAGCCTGACGGGAGAACTGTAATAGTATAGGAACGAAGAGTTCTCAAGAGCATCATGGGAGCAGCTTTTCAAGGGGGGAACGCAGATAAAAGCGTTCCCCTTTTTGGTAATTTGAGTGGAATAAAACAAAGAAACAACAGAATTTTATTACCCTGAAAGTGCATTAGAATAAGGATATGCAAAGTGATTTGGGATTTGCTTTGAATGGATGGGGGGTAAGGGACAATATGCGCATTACACATTGCAAACTGAATCATCTGACGAACCCGTTGGGGTATAGCCTGCCGCAGCTGAGTTTCTCCTGGCAGGTGGAAGAGGCTAGGGGGAAGAGGCAGGAGAAGGCTTCCATCCGGATCAGCGAGAGGGAAGATCTCTCGGATCCTGTCGCAGAATGTTCCGGGAACCTTGCGGACGGCCTGAACTCGCTGGGAACACGCATCGAACTGAATACCAAGCCGAGAACGCGGTATTACTGGAACGTTTTTGTACAGACCGATGCCGGCGAGGAAGCGTCCGGTGAGGTGCAGTGGTTCGAGACGGGTAAACAGGACGAGCCATGGTCGGCAAAGTGGATTACCTGCGACAGCACCGAGCTTCGTCATCCGATCTTCTGCAAAGAGCTGCCTTGCGTGGACGTGAAGGAGGCGCGCCTTTACATCTGCGGCCTTGGCCTGTATGAGGCAGCTCTAAATGGAGAGAAGATCGGCGACGAATATCTGACACCGTATTGCAACAATTACAACAGCTGGCTGCAGTACCAGACCTATGACATCACAGATGAGCTGCAGAAGGGCGGCGATTTGCAGGTTATGCTCGGCAACGGATGGTATCGCGGACGCTTTGGCTTCAGCGGCAAGGAGAAGCCTTTCTATGGGACGGAGTGGCTGCTCCTCGCCGAGGTGCACATCACGCATGAGGACGGCTCTGAGGAGGTAATCGGAACGGATGAATCCTGGATCGTTCGCCGCAGCAAGCTTACCTTCAGCAATATCTACGATGGAGAAAAATGGGATGCCACCCTGCCGGAACTGGAAGAGGAGCAGGCAGTACCGGCAGAGACACCCAAGGGGGAGCTGACGGCCAGATACAGCGTACCGGTGAAGCCGTTCACGGAGCTGAAGCCGGTGCTCCTGCACACGCCGGCAGGAGAAAATGTGTTGGACCTTGGCCAGAACATGGCAGGGAGCTTCGTGATGAATGTATCGGTTCCGGCGGGGGAAACGGTGCACATCCAGTGGGGCGAGACCCTGCAGGATGAGAATTTCTATCGTGATAACCTGCGGACGGCGAAGGCAGAATTCGTCTATGTGTCTGATGGAAAGCCGGCGGTGCTGGCGCCGAAGTTTACGTTCTACGGCGGGCGATATGTGAAGATCGAGGGAGCTTCGGAAGAGGAGATGCTGAGCTTTCAGCCGCTCCCGCTCTCGAGCGAGCTGGAGGAGATCGGAACGCTTACGACCGGGAATGATCTGGTGAACCGGCTGATTCAGAACGCCTGGTGGAGCTGCCGGGACAACTTCATTGATGTGCCGACGGACTGCCCGCAGCGCGATGAACGCATGGGCTGGACCGGCGATGCGCAGGTGTTCAGCTCGACGGCAAGCTTTATGCTGGATACTGTTCCGTTCTATGGAAAATATCTGCATGATATGGCAACTGAGCAGGCAGCGCGCGGCGGAGCTGTGCCGGATGTCGTTCCTGCCTTTGAGGTGGGCGGAGGCTGCACAGTATGGGGAGACGCCGGAACTATCATTCCCTGGACAGTGTATGAGCACTTCGGTGACACAGCAGTACTGGAGAATCAGTTCGAATCCATGAAATCCTGGGTAGACTACATCACAAAGGTGGACGGCGAGAACTGCCACTGGCGTGAGGTATTCCATTACGGAGACTGGCTGGCGCTGGACCGCGCCGGCGCGGCAGCCGACAATGTAAAGGGAGCCACGGACGACGGATTCATTGCGGACGTCTACTATATGTACAGTGCAGAACTGGTGGCACGGACCGCAGATATCCTGGGAGCCCGAGAAGATGCTGCGGCCTACCAGGCACTGGCAGAGCGGATCCGCGCACGCATTGAAGAGGAATATTACACGCCGGCCGGCCGCTGCGCAGTACCGACGCAGACAGGACTCCTCCTGACGCTGCGCCATCATCTGGCAGATCCGGTGCGCACCCGCGCGGCACTTCTAAAGGCACTGGAGGAGAATAACAATAAGCTCCAGACCGGCTTTGTCGGAACACCGATTCTGTGTGATGTGCTGTCGGAGAACGGTATGGAGGATATGGCGGAACGGCTCCTCCTGAATGAGGAGTATCCGGGGTGGCTTCATGAGGTGAAGCTCGGCGCAACCACGATCTGGGAGCGGTGGAACAGTTTGGATGAGAATGGTCATATTTCGTCGACGGGCATGAACAGTCTGAATCATTACAGCTACGGCTCCATTGTCGGATGGATGTATCGTCATCTGGCAGGACTCCTTATGGATGAGCCGGGCTACACGAAGGTACGCCTCGAGCCAAAACCCGTATGGAAGCTGCACGAGCTGGGCTGCCGGTATCGGTGCGCAGCCGGTGAGTGGCAGGTGCAGTGGAAGTGCGTGGATACGGATACATTGTCATTGTCCGTGACGGTTCCGTTTGGATGTGAGGCTGAGCTGGTTCTGCCGAACTGGAGTGAACAGGCATCGAAGGGAACTGGAAGTGAGGCTGCCGGGGATAGCGCTGATGCAGTGAAGACCTTACATACAGAAGAAAATCCGATTTATGCAGAAGAGGAGAATGGCGTCTGCCATCTGCAGGCTGGTCATTATGAAGTGACTTATACGACGGCAGAGCCGTGGGTGAAAATCCTGTCGACGAAGAATTCTGTCGCAGAGCTTTTAGCGAATCCGAAAACGAGTCGTTTCTTACAGGAGAAGATGCCGGGGATTACCCAGATGCCGCCTAAGATGCGCTCGATGTCTTTGGCGGACACCATGAAGATGCTGGGCGGAGCGGATGATGCGGCTGTTGCTGCACTGGATGCGGCGCTGAAATCGCTGGAGCAGTAAACCTCTTGAAGCACTTGGGAATTTCAGAACGGAAGTGGGCTGAAAGCAGCCGATCTATTCGATTTATTCCGTAATGGGAAGGCAGTGAATAAATAAACACAGCAACATAAAGACAGCCCTCGGGAGAATGTTTTGTATTTCTCTCGAGGGCTGTTTTGGCTGGAGCAAATTCGAGATGCGGGGGCTGAATGGATACCTCGATTTTCTACTTCCTGCCTTTTGAAATTCGGGGATGTGCCTTATTCACTGGTGAACATCTGAAACTCCAGGATCACTTCATCATATTTATAAGTATTCGGGGACATGCAGGAGATGATGACGTCGGCTGAATCTTTGCCGGTCAGTTTCTGCGGGAAGATGGCTAAGGGATCAGAGTGGACCTCCCGGGGTTCCTGGCAGCACAGATAGGTTCCGGCCTCAATTTGCCGAACGATCGGGGAATCGCTCGGCAGAACCTCCAGGAACATGACGGATTGCTGATAGACACCGCCTTGGTAGCCGGCGATGATTCCGTGCGGGAAGGAAGCCTGCAGCCCCTCTTTCCTGGCAAGGGAGAACAGGCGGCTGAGGTTATCCTCATAGACCTTGGCTTCCATTCGCAGCTCGCAGGGGATGGTGACAAGATAACGCGTGAAAATACGACGGGAATAGTAGCCATCTCTTCCGAGATAATCCTTCTGTGCTGTGATATGCCGGAGCGTACGGTTGATGGAGTCCAGGCTGGATTCGATTTTCGCGATCTTTTCCTTGGCCAGAGCCTTGCCGTCATTCAGAAGATGTTCGAATTCGAGCTCGCCATCGGAATTTACGTAACGTTTCAAATCTTTCAGCGGGATGCCGAGATCCACACACAGAATAATGGTATCCAGGATCATGATCTGCTCCAGAGAGTAGTAGCGGTATCCGCTGTCTGGATTTGTATAGGCCGGAATCAGAATCCCGAGCTTTTCATAATAACGAAGGGACTGCACGTTTACATTCCGGATCCTCGCAAGTTCTCCGATGGATAACAGATTTTCCATATAATCTCCTGAATAGATATCTGAATTTTCTGGCTCAACCGGGTTCAGAGAATCGCTGTCCTGGTGTGTTCCAACGAAAATTTCTTCACGCGAATACGCTTTCATGGGAGCGTGTACCTCTTACACCTGGGATAAGATTATTGCGATTCTGGGGGCGGTCAGCACAGCATGCGTGTACCTCTTACACCCGGGATAAGATTATTGCGATTCTGGGGGCGGTCAGCACAGCATGCGTGTACCTTTTACACCCGGGATAAGAGCCTATGGCTATATAAGAGTTCAAATCTTATTACAAATCAAACCGTCCTTAAATTCAAGAAAAATACCGCAAAAGAAAAAATAAAATGGCATTGACTCTATGATCGTCATAGGGTTTATGCTCCCTCCCAGTACAGCAAGTGCAGGAATGAAAATGTCGCAGAAACAGCACAGCTGTACAGAGTATTCCGGGCGATGGGCGAATGTATGCACCCAGTTCGGAGTTGGAAAGCGGGTGTGAATAGATACCCGTTTTTTATAGAAGGAGGAATGTGCTTATGGCAAAAGAAAATGCGGAGCAGAATCCGCTGGCATCGGCGCCGATCGGCGGATTGATGTTCAAATATGCATTTCCCAGTGTGGTCGCACTGGTGGTGAATTCCCTGTACAACATCGTGGATCAGATCTTCATCGGATGGGGTGTCGGAACGCTGGGGAACAGCGCAACGAACGTGATTTTCCCTCTGAACATGGTAGTGATGGCGCTTGCGCTTCTCTTAGGAGATGGTGGCGCGGCATATCTGAGCCTGGAGCTCGGAAAGGGAAATCAGAAGAAGGCAGAGAAGGCAGTTAATAATACGCTCTTCTGGCTGATAGTGGTTGGAATTGTGTGCTGTGTGATCTGCCTGATCTTCCTTAGGCCGCTGGCAGCGCTGTTCGGAGCAACAACGAATAATCTGCCCTATGCACTGGCATACGGACGGATTGTGATTCTGGGATTCCCGTTTGTCATCATCGGGAGCGGGATGTGCTCCATCATCCGGGCGGACGGAACGCCGCAGCTGACAATGATCGCAATGATCGTCGGATGCGTGTCGAACGTGATTCTGGATGCCGTGTTCGTTCTCGGCTTTGGCTGGGGCATGGAAGGCGCGGCGATCGCAACGGTGATCGGACAGATTCTGAACTTTGCCTTCAGCATGTGGTATCTGCCGCGGTTCAAGACGGTGAAGATCTCGTGGAAGGAAATGAAGCCGGAGCGGGGGCTGCTGCAGAGAATCGCAGGCTTTGGCGTCTCCAGCTTTGTCTCGCAGATTGCGGTGGCCATCATCATGACAGTCATCAATTACTATCTGGTGCATTGCGGTATGAATTCGGAGTATGGACCGGATATTCCGCTGGCGGCGTTTGGCATTGTGATGAAATTCAACACGATCCTGACATCCATAGTAACCGGCATCGGAACCGGGGCGCAGCCGATTGTGGGCTACAACTACGGAAGTGGCGACTACAAGCGAGTGAAGAAAACTTATTTTGCGGCCGCAGCAGTGGCCACGGCATTTGCCGTTGTGTTCTTCCTGGTATTCCAGATCTTCCCGGTACAGCTCACGGCCATGTTCGGCGATCAGGGAGAGCTGTATATGCAGTTCTCGATTATGTCCTTCCGAATCTTCACGCTGCTGTGTCTGCTAAACGGTTTTCAGGCAGTGACGGCGATTTTCTTCCAGTCGATTGGCAAGCCTGTCTTGTCAGGAGCGATCTCGCTGAGCCGCCAGATTCTGTTCCTGATCCCTGCAACCGTGATTCTATGCGGCAGAATCGGCGTGATGGGGGTTCTATGGGCAGGACCTGTGGCGGATGGACTCGCCTTTATCCTGGCTCTAGTTCTGGCATTGGGGGAGATGAAAGAGTTAAAGCAGTTGGAAGGGAAAAAGCTCGAAACGGCTGCAGCATAGATACACAAAAGGAGGTAATGAAAATGACAAACGAAGAGAAATGTGCACTGCTGAGAATCCGGCTGAACAAGCTGGAGAGAAGCGAGAAGGAGAACCACGGCGTCTGCCGCAGAATCCGCAGAGAAATCCGGAATCTGGAGAAAAAGGGCTGACGGAGATAAGTCGAGATCGTTAATTATGGGCTCTGGATCGTTATGCCCTGAATCGTTACAATTTAAGAAAGGCGCCTTGCACGGAGCGTGCAAGGCGCCTTTTTCGTCGATATTATTTGCAAAGGTGAATGGGAAAGATGTGTGATCGAATCCACTGATTCTCAATAGGAAAGTGTATACCACCTATACCACGTCTGCGCCTAGTAGTGGTATAAGTGGTATAAGAAATCGATGTTTGCCAGCTCTCGGTTACTGGAAACGGAAGGAAACAAGCTTATGTCAGCACTGATTTTTGATATGGATGGAACATTGTGGGATTCCTCGGAGGGCGTTGCGGCGTCCTGGACAGAGGTGTTATCCCGGCACAGAGATTTGCTGCAGGAGAATTCCCGCTGCATTATCACAAAAGAGGATGTGCAGGGGGTCATGGGAATGACCATGACGAAAATTGCCAGGACACTCTATCCGGAGGTGTCGGAGGAGAATCAGGCACAGCTCCTGCGGCTATGCTGTGAGTATGAGAATGAATATCTGTTGGAGCACGGAGGTGTCCTGTATCCGCAGCTCGAGGAGACGCTGCAGGAGCTGCGAAGAGAAGGACACGCGCTGTATATTGTGAGCAACTGCCAGAAGGGCTACATCGAAACCTTCCTGGAGCATTATGGGTTCGGACAGTATTTTGATGACATCGAGTGTTTCGGCAACAACGGTCTTGGCAAGGCGGAGAATATCCGAAAGCTGGCCGAGCGCAACCACCTGCAACATTACTATTATGTCGGCGATATTCAGGCGGATTATGATGCTACGATGGCAGCAGGCGGAGCATTCATTCATGCAGCTTATGGCTTCGGCACGATTCGCGAGATGGTACCGGAGCTGAAGGAGTTCAGCAAACTGCCGGAACTGCTGGCGCAGCTTGACAGGTGCTAAAACTACCATGCCTGCTCGCACAGGCACTATCATTGCAAGATTAAGTTTGGGTAAACAGACATGATGGGTGATGCGCGTTTAACTTACTTAGAGTATAATAACAAAATAGAAAGGAACACTTTCTGAAAAGTATTTATAAAATGGGCGGAATTCATGGAACAAGTGAACAAGGTATATAACTATCTGGAAAATAATTATCAAACAAACGAACCGATTTTCCTGTCGGAGTTGAACATACCGGGCATGAAGCCGGTGGCTGTTCGCCAGCAGATAAAAAAATTGACGGAATCGGGACAGTTGAAACGCTTTGATACCGGGATTTACTACATTCCGAAGAAGTCAATGTTCCGTTCCGGCTCTGCGCTGTCCGTTGATGAGGTGATCAAGAGAAAATATCTGCAGGATGTTGCAAGGTTGTGCGGATATATTGGCGGAATTCTGTTTGCAAATCGACTCGGCTTGACGACACAGGTTTCCGGAATTTATGAAGTATATACCAATAAGGCAACAACAGAATATCGGGAGGTGCAACTGGCGAATTTGCGCGTTATTTTGCGCAAACCATATTGTGAAATCGATGAAGAAAATGCGGCAACACTTCAGTTTCTTGATTTGCTCAAGGAGATCAGGGATGTTTCTGAAGTAGATGGGGAAGAGTTAACCAATCGGTTGATCACCTATATGAAGAAAAAAAAGATTGGATTTGAAAGTATGCGGCGTTTCCTGCCGTATTATCCGGAACGCATTTACAAAAATATGTATGAAGTGGGGCTATTAAATGGCATATCTGCATGAGAACAAAGAAGAATTTGCAAATGCGGTTAATCTGGCAAGTGAAATTTATCATGTCCTGCCGGTTGTCGTGGAGAAGGATTACTATGTGACCATGATCCTGAGAGAACTGTCACAGCGGATGGGATTCATTGTGTTTAAAGGGGGAACTTCTCTTTCAAAATGCCATAAGATCATCAAGCGGTTTTCGGAGGACATTGACATTACAATTGATTCCGGATTATCGCAGGGACAGATGAAAAAATTGAAGGAATCTATCAAGAATGTCTCGACCGGCCTTGGCCTGTCCATTCCGAATATCGACGAAACTCGTAGCAGGAGAAATTACAATAGGTACATTCTGAAATATCAGACCGTTCTGTTTGAACGGGATGAAGCGGTTCAGACAGCCGTATTGCTGGAAACGTCATTTACAGAAGTATCCTTTCCGACTGTGGTACTGCCGGTTCATAGTTACATCGGAGACATGATGATAGAGGAAGCTCCTGAAGAAATGACGGGCTTTCATCTGGAACCTTTTGAAATGAAGGTCCAGGGACTGGATCGAACTCTGGCGGATAAGGTTTTTGCCATTTGTGATTACTATATGCAGGATCGTGTGAGAAGGCATTCACGGCATATTTATGATATTTATAAACTGGTGCAGGTTGTTCCACTGACAAGCGAGTTCAAAGAACTTGTAAAAGAAGTACGTGGCGTGCGCGCAATGGCGAGTGTTTGTCCTTCCGCACAGCCCGAAGTGAATATTCCGGAGCTGTTGAATATTCTGGTCAGTGAACAAGTCTACAAAGAGGACTATAAGAGCATTACCACGCGAATTTTGGAAGAGGATGTCAGTTATGAGACGGCCATCGAAGCTATAAAAAGGATTGCAGCATCAGGCATGTTTGCATAGTTACTAGTACAGCCATGATATTTAGAGGACATTGCGGAGCAAGCTGCAAGGTCCTTTTTTTATGCCATGGAAAATAATTGGCAGTGTCCATCCAGTAATGAAATGTCTAATTTTTGCACATGCAGAATGAATTATTAGACAGCACCTTTCCCTCGTTAAGGCTATGATTGGAGCTGTGGATCGGAATTGACCGGCTGCCGAGGGGGAACGGGCAGTTGACAATAATTCGATTCCAGTAGCTGCAAGTGGGTACCAAAGGAGAGTCGTTATGGGTAAAAAAGAGGGGAAGGTTAAGAACAAAGAGGATCGTCTGGGCTTTGGCACATTGATGATCTGGCAGAGCCGCGCAGTGTCCGCGACGGTGGTCACATTGCTGTTGACATATCTGATGATCTATTGCACCGATACGCTGAAGATCAATGCGGCTGTGGTGAGCATGATTCTGGTTGGCAGTAAAGTTCTGGATGGTGTAACGGATATGTTCGCCGGCTTTATCGTGGACCGCACGAAGACGAGGTGGGGCAAGGCACGGCCTTATGAAATTTTCATTGTGCTCATCTGGATCTGCACGTGGCTGATGTTCTCCTGCCCGGAGAGCCTTTCGAGTGCCATGAAATGCGTATGGATCTTCGTTATGTATGCACTGGTCAATTCCGTCTGCTACACGTTCCTGAATGCAAACGGAACGCCTTATACGGTCCGTGCATTTAAAGAGCAGCAGATCGTAAAGCTGACATCCTACGGATCGGTGGTCACGATGCTGGCAGGTCTCTTATTCAATATTTTCTTCCCGTCCATCATGGGGAAGATCGCAACCTCGGCAGCCGGCTGGAGCAGACTGGTGGCCATGATGGCGGTTCCGATGGCAGCCATCGGCATCCTCCGCATGCTGTTCGTGAAGGAAAAATATGATGTGGATGTCGCCAGCAATACAGACAAGCTGGAGGTAAAGGACATCGCAACGGTCTTCAAGACCAACAAATATATCCTCCTGATTGCCGGGATGAATCTGATCTTCAACTTCGTCTGCAACATGGGGGTTAGCACGTATTACTACACGTACATTGTCGGCAACATCGGCCTGATGGGACTGACGGCTGCGGTACAGATTATTTCTATTCCGCTGGCGTTCCTGTTCCCGACGCTGATTAAAAAGTTCTCGGTTGCAAAGGTTATGATGTTCGGATTCTTCGTTGCAGCAGCAGGGTATCTCGTTAACTTTTTTGCGGGTGCGAATGTTGCACTTCTGATGGTGGGTGCGGTCCTGACAGGAGCAGGTTCGGTTCCCGGGACCATGCTGATCGGCCTTCTCATCCTGGATTGTGCAGACTTCAATGAATGGAAGGGAATTCATCGGATGGAGGGTACCATGAGTGCCATCAATGGCCTGGGCAGCAAGATTGGCGCTGCTGTGGGTGCTGGTGCACTGGGCATTCTGCTGCAGATTGCCGGATACACCGGAGATGCGGCAACGATGCCGAATTCGGCCTATGTGATGATTCGTATGCTGATGAGCCTGATCCCGATGGCACTGTACATTGTGACTGGCTTGTCGCTGCTCGCCTATAAGCTGGATAAGATGATGCCGCAGATCAAGGCAGACAACGAGGCAAAACGTGCTGCTGCAGCTGCCACAGCTGCTGAAAAGGCGTGAAAAGCTGGAACGCAAGCGGGAAATGAAAACGTACCGGTGATTTATCGGATGAAACCAGAACGTAATCAGAAAGAAAAAGCAAAAGTGTAATGAGAAGTCCCTGCTGCATGAGGATACGGCAGGGATTAAACAAAAAAAGCACCTGGGAGGAGACGGAAGCATAATGGAACGATATCACGCACAATCAGATCCGTATTTTTCAAAGCCATACATTGACGAGGAAGCGGACAGGGTAAGACAGCTGGGAAATGGAAGGGAAGTGTCGTTTCACTACGTACATGGCGGTTTTGAGGGAACGGATGTGAAATTCTCCTTCTGCTTCCCGGAGAAGGAACGCTATGAAGGAAGATTCTATCAGTATCTCTCGCCGTTCCCGGGACCGGAGGAGGAAAAGGCATCCCTTCCGGTGACAGGACCGGATGACAAGATCGGCTTTTGCCTCACACACGGAGCCTATTATGTGGAAACCAACATGGGCTCGAAGGCGATCTTCACCAATTCCGATGTGCCGCAGATGACGGCGCATTCGAGCGCTGCGGCTGCTGAATTCTCAAGGCAGAAGGCGGCCGAGTTCTATGGCTATGCGCACAGACCTTACGGCTATGTCTACGGCGGCAGCGGCGGAGCCTATCGAACCATTGCCTGCATCGAGAATACCGACACCTATGACGGTGCTGTTCCATATGTGGTGGGATCACCCTATGCCATTCCGAACTGCCAGACGACACGGGCCTATGCAGAGAGAATTCTTCGGAATAAGATTCCGCAGATTATCGATGCGGTGGATGCAGGAGGGAGTGGAGATCCCTATGCAGGGTTAAATGAGGAAGAGGCTGCGGCGCTGCGCGAAGCGACGTTGTTCGGATATCCGTTAAAGAGCTGGTTCTCCAGTGCAGATCTGAATGACGGAGCGTTGCCGGTGCTGGCTCCTGGAATCAAGCAGGCGGATCCGGAATATTTTGAAGATTACTGGAAGGTACCGGGGTATCTCGGAGCCGATCCGAATGGAAATGCGGCGCGGGAGCGAATCTGCCGGGAGGTGGAGATTAAGGCTGTGTTCACCTCGGAAGGAGAGCTACTGGAGAAGGATCGCGGAGAGAAGGCAATTGATACCCGCAACGGTGTTGACAACGCCTGGAAGAAGATGATCCGGGAAGGCTGCAGCACCGATGCGCAGCCGTGGCTCGAGCTTAGCTGGCTTCCGGAGGGCGAACATCCGTATCTGAAGGGCCTCACGGCAGAATTTATAACCGGCGCGGCGGTCGGAATGACAATCGATGTGGACCGGATCGAGGATGGACGGATGTATTTCAAAGAGGGCTTTATGCGCAGCAGCGTAAGCGAAGCCCTGAAGCTGGCTAAGCCCGGTGATACGGTGAAGCTCGACAATTCTGATTACATTGCTGTGCAGACCTATCACCGGCATCAGGTGCCGACACCGGATTACAAGGCATGGGATCAGTTCCGGGATGCGCAGGGAAAGCCGCTGTATCCGCAGCAGAAGATGCTCCTCGGACCTGGCTTTTGCGGGAAAGGGCCCGGCTGTGAGCAGAACGGTCAGGTGGAAGCCAAGGTCATCATTGTGGCAGCGCTCATGGATGAGCAGGCCTATCCCTGGCAGGCAGACTGGTACCGACGGAAGATTGCATCTGTAAAAGGCGGTGACGACAGCGAGTATATTCGCCTCTGGTATTTCGACAACGTCCTGCATGGAGATACGACGGAGTCTGCGAATGAACTGCGCGTGACAACGTATCTGGCAGGACTCGATCAGGCTCTCGTAGATCTCGCAGACTGGGTAGAAAAGGGCAAAACACCACTCTCCTCCACCCATTACCAGGTAGACGGCGGCCATGTGATCGTGTCGGAGCGTGCAGGAGAACGGGGCGGCCTGCAGGCAGTACCGGTACTGACCGCAAACGGCAGCAAATGCGCGCATGTGAAGGCCGGCGAATCGGTAAACTTTGAGGTGACGGCTGAGGTGCCGGAGGGCGCCGGGAAACTGACAAGTGTAGCGTGGAGTCTGGACGGCGATCCGACCTTTGCAAGATCCGGCGAGTGGGAGCTCTCGGAGGATGGCAGGTGCGGAAAGGCTGCGACTTCCTATACGTACGATCAGCCCGGAACATATTTTGGAGTGGTTCGGGTGACTTCAGAGAGAACCGGGGATAAAGCGCAGCTCTTTACGCAGATTCGCAATATCGACCGGGTGAGAGTCGTAGTGGAGTAGATTTTTGCGTAAATGCCTGTCAGGGCGACGGGTCCTGGCGGAGATGTCCGGCTCGGGGGCGCCTCTCGGCTTCGCTTTCGGACCTAGCGGCACTAAGCTCACAAAATACGTTC